>CAYUNV010000048.1:13334-14981 GCA_964446265.1 uncultured Negativicutes bacterium
CTTATGTGGGCGGTTTGGTTGGGTTTAACGGATCGTACATCACCAACAGTTATAGCGCGAGTGTGATGTATGGCAATAATTATGTAGGCGGTTTAGTCGGGAAAAATTCTGACCTCGGGGGTGTCATCAATAATAGCTACAGTACGGGTTCGGTGAATGGTACCGGCGAGGATGTTGGCGGATTGGTTGGCGCTAATAAAGGCTATATTACGAACAGTTATAGCACGGGAGCAGTGACAGGCATCCATTTTGTAGGTGGCTTGGCTGGCTCAAACGACTATGCAATCGTTAACAGCTACAGCACCGGTCCGGTAAGTGGCTTTGGCAACGTTGGTGGGTTGGTTGGACTGAATGTTGGCAGTATCAGCAACAGCTATTGGGATATCAATACTTCAGGTTTGGCAAACAGTGCTGGCGGAACTGGGTTAATAACATTGAAGATGAAAACCGCAAGTACATACTCCGGCTGGGATACCTCCATCTGGAACATTAGTGATGGAAGCTACCCTTCTTTTAAGTAACTGACTTTTGGTGAAAGAAAAGTCCTTTTGGACATTGCGCGATTTTGCAGATTGCACGTCTGGCATAAGTCCCACTTCTTGCCTAGAATAATTATACGGATTTGACTCAATGTTTTTCGATCTTGTTAATAATCAGAATAATCTGACAAATATCGAATTAAGGTTTATTCGGTAACAATATTGGTATATAATATAAGAACAAAAAAGATATCGCTGGAGTTTAGTGGATACAGTATGAGCAAACTTACCCAAAGGTAGGGACGCAAAGCTATGGGTCTAAAAGCCCAGAGGTACTGGACTCATGACTGCCAGGCTACGCCGGTATATTACGGCTGTGCCTTGGCAGTTTTTATTTTTGCCGAAAGAAAGTGAGGTTTTACCCATGATTGTTTGAGAGCGGTTAACTATGGCAGCTGATTTTTCTTTGTATGCAGGATTGAGAGTGTGGTTGGTTCTGGCAGAAAGTCATGTCAAAAATGCCGAAAGGAGGAAAAGCAAAATGGATAGTACAAGGTATGGACCTTGGAGCAGCAAACCGAAACTAGCGCAAAAATTTCTTGCAATAGTCACTGCAGTTCTCTTTATAGCAACGTTTACCGCTGGAGTGTATGCTAGCCCTGCGAGCGGTACGATCACTACCGGCGCCGGCAGCATTGTCCAGAACGGCAGCACGACGACAATTACTCAAACAACCAGCAAACTTGGCGTAAATTGGCAGAGTTTCAGCATTGGTTCCGGCGAAAAAGTTGTTTTTCAGCAGCCCACGGCGGCTTCGATTGCCTTGAACCGGGTTTTAGGCACTCAGCCTTCCATAATCTATGGCCAGCTTAGTGCGAACGGGAAAGTTTTTTTGGTCAATCCGAATGGTGTGTTGTTTACCCCGACAGCACAAGTCAATGTTGGCGGACTGGTGGCATCCACGTTGAATATCAGTGACAGCAATTTCGCAGCGGGCAACTATTCTTTTAATGGGACTACAGGCTCCGTAACGAATCAAGGCAGCATTCAAGCGGCCAACGGTGGTTATGTTGTTCTGCTTGGACAGCAGGTCAAAAATGAAGGGACAGTTGTTGCCGATCAGGGAAGCATTGATCTCGGAGCCGGCAAAGCGATCACGATGAGCATC
>CAYUNV010000048.1:15021-16274 GCA_964446265.1 uncultured Negativicutes bacterium
TGCAAGCAGATGGCGGCAGAGTGATTATGACGACCCAAACCTACGAGGTGTTGACGGGCGCAGTTGTCAATAACTCTGGCATTATCAAGGCCGCAAGCGTGAAAATCAATTCCAGCGGCGATGTAATGCTCAGTGGACCGGTGAACATAAATGTTGCCAACGGAAATCTCGATGTGAGCGCAAATCGCGACATTGCGATTAGTGCCGCGATCTCGAATAGTGGAAATAATGCTACGGTTGCATTGAGAGCGGACAAGCAAGGCATCAGTATAGGGACAGTCAAGTTTTCCAACGGCGGTGCGGTTATTCAAGGCAGTACAGGGAAGACGACAATCTACTATAATCCGTCAAGTTATGTGGCACCGACCGACTATTCCGGTACTATCAGCGGAGGATCATTGACGGCGTATATGTTGGTGAATAATGTTAACCAACTGCAAAAGATGAATACCAACTTATCAGGAACTTACGCCTTAGGAAGAAATATTAATGCCGTTGCAACGAAGTATTGGAATAGCGGCGCGGGCTTTGTGCCGATTGGCACTGCGGCAGATCCCTTTACGGGAACGTTGAACGGCAACTGTTATAGCATTAGCAACCTATATATCAATAGGCCAAGTCAAAACGACATCGGTTTAATCGGTGTTTTAGAGGGCACCGTAATGAACATGGGATTGAAGAATGTGTCAGTAAGTGGCAACACTTTTGTAGGTGGTTTAGTTGGGTTTAACGATGTTGAAAGCAGCATAAATAACAGTTACAGCATGGGTGCAGCGACTGGCGAATACATTGTTGGTGGTTTGAGTGGTTATAATCAAGGAAGCATTCGCAATAGTTACAGTACGGCGACAGTATCTGGCTTTGGTGACGTTGGTGGTTTGGTTGGGGAGAATGATAATAGTAGTGGTAATATCAGTAACAGTTATAGTACGGGAATGGTATCTGGAAGATATGAAATTGGCGGTTTGGTTGGTGGTAACTATAGCGGTAGTATCAGTAACAGTTACAGCACGGGAACAGTATCAGGCAATATTAATGTTGGTGGCTTGGTGGGAGCGAATGATGTTCAAGGAAGTATAATCAATAGTTATAGCAGAGGAACAGTATCTGGCTTTGATGGCGTTGGTGGTTTGGTTGGTGCCAACTATAGCAGTAGTATCAGTAACAGTTATAGCACGGGAATAGTAGTTGGCAATATTAATGTTGGTGGTTTGGTGGGGTATAACTATGGCAGCGTCAACAAATATTATTGG
>CAYUNV010000049.1:0-3433 GCA_964446265.1 uncultured Negativicutes bacterium
AACCGTAATGCAGGAATCTGCGCAAGCCGGCCTTAGTTATATCCGTACCCGGGCCAAAGAACTGCAGATCGATGAAGATTTTTACGAAAAAAATGACATACATATCCATTTGCCGGAAGGCGCTATTCCTAAGGATGGCCCGTCTGCCGGCATCACCATGGCGACAGCAGTGGCTTCGGCCTTGACGGGAAAACCGGTTCGCAACGATATCGCGATGACGGGGGAAATCACGCTTCGCGGCCGCGTTTTACCGGTTGGCGGCATCAAAGAAAAAGTGCTGGCGGCCCATCGGGTTGGTATTCGTAAAATTATTTTGCCGCTGGAAAATAAACGGGATATTGATGAAATCCCTGCCAATGTGAAGCGGATCATGGAATTTATTCCGGTAGAGCATATGGATGATGTCCTCAAAACGGCGTTGGTGTTTGAACCGTGAGCGGAAAATTTATGATTATTCATGCGGATTATGCCGCGTCTGCAGTACGGGCTGACCAATATCCACAAGATGGGTTGCTGGAAATTGCGTTTATCGGCCGTTCGAATGTCGGCAAATCATCGTTGATTAATTCGCTGTGCAGACGGCATGGGTTGGCCCGGGTGAGCAGTACGCCCGGTAAAACGGCTACACTAAATTATTATCGTCTCACGGCAAAAGTGGCAGAAGAAGGACAAGAAGAAGAAGAACGCGTTAACTTTTTTTTGGTAGACCTGCCGGGTTATGGTTATGCCCGTAAAGGACAGGAACTTCGTCGGCAGTGGACGAAATTTATTGAAGAATATTTAACCCGGTCGCCCCGGTTAAAATTGGTCTGCCAGTTGATTGATGTGCGTCACTCCCCCATGGATAGTGACATTCAAGCATTGCAATGGCTCAGAAGGCAGGGCTTACCGGTGCAAGTGATCGCTACGAAGGCGGACAAACTTTCCCGGAATGAATTAGCGAAACAACGGAACATTATTTGCAAGAACCTTGCTTTGACGAAAGAAGAATTGATTACCTATTCCTCGTTAACGGCCGCCGGCAGGGATGAGCTGCTTGCGCAAATTCAAAAATCGTTAAATAATTAGGGGCGGATCACAACTTGTTAACCGATTTCGATAAAAAGTTGTTAAATTTGATACAAACGGATTTGCCATTGGAAAAGCGCCCGTTCTCAGTCATTGCAGAAACCTTGGGAACGGATGAGAATACCGTCATTGAGCGGCTGCGGTTTTTGAAAGAGCAGGGATTAATACGCCGGATCGGCCCGTTTTTTGATTCGGGCCGGCTCGGTTATGTCAGTACCTTGGTTGCTTTGCGTGTGAAGGCAGCGCATGTGGCAGATGTTGCCCAAAATATCAATCGTTACACCGGTGTAACCCACAATTATGAACGGGAGGGAAAGTTTAATTTATGGTTTGCTCTCATCTCTCCCAGTATATTGGTGCAAACAGAGATTTTGGCTGAAATTGAACGGCTTGCCGGTGTTGAACAATTGATCAGTTTGCCGGCTACCCGGAAATTTAAAGTGAGTGTTCAGTTTAAATTATAAATTAAACTAGCTGAAATTAGACGTGGAGGTTGCATGCTGGATCATATAGACAAAACGATTATTGCGGCAATGCAGGATGATTTTCCTCTGGTTTCTGAGCCGTATAAAGAGCTGGCGGAACAGATTGGGATTTCAGAAGAGGAATTGTTAACCCGGTTGCGCCGTTATCGGCGGTGTGGCCATATCCGTAAAATGGGGCTGGTTCTTCGGCATAGGAAAGTCGGCTACCGGGCGAATGCTTTATGTGCCCTGGCAGTGCCGGAAGAACGGGTGGACGCAGTTGGTAATAAAATGGCGGACTGTACAGCGGTTACTCATTGTTATACCCGGCTGCCGCAGCCAGAGTGGAATTATAATTTGTACATTATGCTGCACGCCGCTACCCGCGAGAAATGCCGTCAAATAGCCGAACAATTGGCAAGGGATTCCGGGGTCGTGGATTACGTGATGTTGTTTAGTGTTCACGAATGGAAGAAGACGAGTATGCGCTATTTTACGGATTGAAACTAACGCGTACAGCCAGGACCAGCCAAAATTTCTTCAAACAGGAGAAGATAAGGGAATATTAGGTAGACTGATGTCGGAGAATGCTGTATCATAGTAACAGACAATTCGGTTGTAGGTGATGGTGTGTAATGAACAAAATAGCAATGTTTGATCTGGTTCAAAATGAATTGGCAATGGTAGAAAAAGAATTGTTCGCAGTGATCCATTCTCCGGTGAGCTTAATAACCGACATAGGTGATCACTTGGTCGAAGCGGGCGGCAAACGATTGCGTCCGGCTTTATATCTTTTGTGCGCCCATAGCGCAAAGCGTCCGGTTGATGAAGTACTGCCGATGGCGGTTGCACTTGAATTGATTCATATGGCCACTTTGGTGCACGATGATGTGATTGACAATTCTGTGACCCGGCGGGGAAAGATTACGGCAAATGCGCGGTGGGGAAACCAGGTATCCGTTCTTTCCGGCGATTATTTGTTTGCTAAAGCCTTCTTCACGGTGGCTAGCGTCGGCAAACAAATGATGAAAGTATTAACCAATACGATTTGCGTGCTTTGTGAAGGAGAAGTTGTTCAGATACAAAGCATGTTTAATGTTTTAGAAACCGAAGAGGATTATATTAAGCGGATTGCGAAAAAAACGGCCGATTTTATTGCCGCCAGCTGTCAATTAGGCGGAATGGCCGGATGTTTTGCTGAACAGGATGTTCAGGCTCTATACCGCTATGGATATTCGCTCGGTATTGCCTTTCAGATTACCGATGATATTTTCGATTTTACGGCATCGCAAAAACAGGTTGGGAAACCTGTCGGCAATGATTTACGCCAGGGGATTTTGACTTTGCCGGCTATTCGGGCTATGCAGGATGATAAATATGGTCGGGAACTGCGTGATATTATCCTGTCCAAGGATATGTCCGACAGTAATGTGGAGCGCGCCTTAGAAATGATTCATGCAACGGATGCAATTGAGTATTCGTATAAACGGGCGGAAGACTTTTTGTCGGAAGCGCGGACGGTAGTGCCGCAAATTCTTGACGAAACAGTCCGGAAGACTTTGGTTGAAATCTCCGATTTTGTCGGCCTTCGTAAATACTAATTCGCATCGCTGCAGGTATTTGCGGATAAAATAGAGAGATTTTAACCGGAGAATAAATATGATATAATATCAATTGTAAAGTATATTAAAAATATATTAACAGTGAAATAATGGCTGAACACTATTGGTTAATGAATAAAAGAAAATTAGAAGGGCAGGAGAGCTGACAATGGAAGAGCGATTGATCAAAGAATTGAAAACCATCGTGGGTAATGAATGGGTTCAAACGGAAAAAGAAGATCTAATCTGCTTTGGTTACGATGCTACTCCAGGTTTTTTTAATTTACCGGATGCCATTGT
>CAYUNV010000049.1:3476-16170 GCA_964446265.1 uncultured Negativicutes bacterium
CCTGCGAACGCGGAAGAGATATCGCAAATCTTGAAGTTAGCCAATCGGGAAAAAATTCCGGTTTACACCCGGGGTTCAGGGACTAATTTAAGTGCAGGAACGGTTCCAATGGCCGGCGGAATTGTGATGTTCACGGTTCGTATGAATAAAATTATTGAAATTGATCCGGTTGACCGGGTTGCTGTTGTGGAACCGGCCGTGATTGTACAGGAACTGAATACTGCTGTAGAAAAATTTGGCTTAATCTATCCGCCTGATCCCGGCACGGTGACAACTGCCTCGATTGGCGGGACAGTAGCGGAAAATTCGGGTGGTCTGCGTGGATTGAAGTACGGTGTAACCAAGCATTATGTGACTGGGTTGCAGGCTGTTTTGGCGGATGGCCAAATTGTGGAATTTGGCGGTCGGACGGCGCAGAGTCCCGGATATGATATGGTTATGTTATTTACCGGTTCGGAAGGCACGTTGGGTGTTGTTACTAAAATTACCGTACGTCTTGTACCGGCCCCGGCGCACCGGAAGAGCATGATGGCAATTTTTGATGATTTGAATGATGCCGGAAAATCGATTGCCGATATTATCAGTCACAATATCATTCCGGCCACACTGGAAATTATGGACAATTATACGATCCGGACAGTGGAAAGTTTTGTGAAATTAGGTTTGCCGGTAGAAGCAGAGGCGATTATCCTTGCTGAAGTTGACGGCGACCATGATACGGTGGAACAGGATGCTTTAAAAATGGAGAAGGTGCTGCGTGATAACCATGGTGAAGTGAAGGTTGCCAAGAGCGCCCAGGAACGAGATCAGGTCTGGGCAGCCCGACGCGCTGCGCTCCCTTCTTTAGCCAAGCTTCGACCATCCACGTTTTGCGAGGATGCAACGGTTCCGCGAAGCAAAGTACCGGATATGTTGCGGGCTGTTACGGAAATTGCGAAGAAATATAATGTGCAAATTGGAACCTTTGGCCATGCCGGGGATGGAAATTTGCACCCCACTATTGTTACCGACCTGCGTGACCAGGAAGAAATGCAGCGTGTATACAAAGCGATGGAAGAGATTTTTTTAACTGCTTTGAAGTTAGGCGGAACTCTTTCCGGAGAACATGGAATTGGTTTGGGAAAATTAAAATATATGCCCAACCAGTTTGGCGAAGTAGGCATGGCTGTCATGCGTTCAATCAAGCAAGCGTTGGATCCCAATAATATTTTGAATCCAGGGAAATTATTGGGCGAAGTGCAGGGACATTAAAGAATTAGAAAAGTTTGACGGAGGATGTGTGGAATGTTTAGTTTTAGTATGCCGGAATTGATTTTAATTTTAGTGATTGCATTAGTCGTGTTTGGGCCGGGGAAATTGCCCGAAGTAGGGAAAGCGTTAGGCAAAAGCCTGCAAGAATTCAGACGGGCTACGACTGGCAGCGCAGAACAGCCGAAAGAAGAACCGATCCCGGTTCAACCGGTTAAGGCGGAGACTATAAAAGAAGAGAAAAAAGAAGAGAAGAAGGAAGAAAAGAAAGAAGAAAAAAACCCGGAAGACAAAAAGTGAGGAACGCTTAATGGCTGATACAACAACTTCAGGAAATGGGAACGATGAAGTGCAGGCGGGCAGTGAAAATATTAATGCAGGGAATATGTCCCTGATTGCCCACCTGCAAGAATTGCGCAAACGTTTGATCATAATGATCATTGCCGTAGTGGTTTGCAGTACGGCATGTTATTTTTACGCGGCAGAATTGGTTCATATCATTACTGCTCCGGCCGGAAAATTATATTACATGAATCCGGCGGAGGCGTTTTTCTCCTATTTGAAAGTATCGTTTTTTGCTGGTTTTCTGCTGGCGCTGCCGGTGGTTTTATACGAGGTATGGGCTTTTGTTGTACCGGCGTTAACCAGCAAAGAACGCACGGCAACCGTTATCTTGGTGCCGACTTCGGTAGTGCTTTTTTTTGTCGGTATCATTTTCTCGTATTATCTGGTTTTGCCGGCGGGGATTAAATTTTTCATGGGGTTTGCAACGGATGATTTGCAGCCATTGTTTTCTCTCGGGCAATATTTGTCATTTGTCATTTCGTTTTTATTGCCGTTTGGTTTTATTTTTGAATTGCCTTTATTTATTTTGGTATTGGCCAAAGTCGGCATCATCAATTCGAAAATGCTGGTTGCCAAACGAAAAGTTGTTTTGGTTATGACGTTTGTCATTGGAGCGGTTATTTCTCCGACTCCGGATGTATTTTCCCAGACGATGATTGCGGTCCCGATGCTGGTCTTGTATGAAATCAGCATTTTGGTGGTAAAATACTTGCTGCGTAAATAAGAAAAAATTGCTTTGGACAGCCAAAACTTGACAGGAAAGAGCAGGTCGGGTATATTGATACTGTCCAATTGGATAATCTATCAGCTGAGATGGGAATAGTATGCCAAAACGGTTTGTTCAGAGAGGGTATTCTTAGGCTGTAAAATACCTCAGACTGCATGGCGGAATGTCATCCCGGAGCTGCAGCGCCGAAGCGAGTAAGCGTTGCCGGACGCCCCGTTATGGCGAAGAGAGCCCGGTGAAAACCGGGAAACAAGGTGGTACCGCGAGAGCAAGTTCTTTCGTCCTGGAAAGGCGAGGGGACTTTTTTTGTTTTATTTGGAATGGTAAAAGGAGGCTTTTAAATGGAAAAAAATATTCCAACCGTATATGATCCGCAATCTGTTGAAAAAAATTGGTATTCATTTTGGGAAGAACAGGGCTTATTCCATGCCGAAGTGGATGCCGCCCGCCAACCCTTCAGTATTGTCATCCCCCCGCCGAATGTGACCGGGCAATTGCATATGGGGCATGCGTTGGATAATACGCTGCAGGACGTCTTGATCCGCTGGCGGAGGATGCAGGGATATAATACGCTGTGGATGCCGGGTACTGACCATGCCGGGATTGCTACGCAAATCAAAGTAGAAGAGATGTTGGCCAAAGACGGTGTGTCCCGTTATGACCTGGGACGGGAGGCTTTCATCGAAAAAGTATGGGAATGGAAGCACCAGTATGGCAGCCGTATCTTGACCCAGTTGAAAAGCTTGGGCGCTTCCTGTGACTGGCAGCGGGAACGGTTTACCATGGACGAAGGTTGTTCGCAGGCAGTACGGGAAGTCTTTGTAACCCTGTATGAAAAAGGCCTGATTTATCAGGGGAAGCGGATTACGAATTGGTGTCCGCGCTGTAATACAGCATTGAGCGACATTGAAGTGGAACACGAAGAAAGTGCCGGCCATTTATATCATGTACGTTATCCGGTGATCGGCCGGGAAGGCGAGTACGTAGTGGTAGCAACCACGCGTCCGGAAACGATCCTGGGCGATACGGCGGTTGCGGTTAATCCGAACGACGAGCGGTATGCGAACGTGATTGGCCAAACCCTGTTGTTACCACTCGTGGGCCGAAAAATTCCTGTAATCGCCGATGAATATGTCGACATGTCGTTTGGCACCGGGGCGGTAAAAGTAACCCCTGCCCACGATCCGAATGACTTTGATATGGGGCAGCGGCATCAATTGGAAGCCATTATTGTAATTAATCCTGATGGGACCATGTCGCCCGATACCGGAAAATACGCCGGGATGGACCGGTATGAATGCCGTAAGGCGTTGGTGGCGGATTTAGAGGCTAACGGGTATTTAGTGAATATTGCTGACCATACGCATGCCGTCGGCCATTGTCAACGTTGCAAAACGGTAGTAGAGCCGTTGATTTCCAAGCAATGGTTTGTCCATATGAAGCCGCTTGCTAAACCAGCCATTGAAGCGGTCACTTCTGGCAGGATTTCGTTTGTGCCGGAACGGTTTACGAAAATTTATACGAATTGGCTGGAAAGCATCCGCGATTGGTGTATTTCCCGGCAGATTTGGTGGGGGCACCGTATCCCGGCCTGGTATTGTGAACAATGCGGAAAAACGATTGTTTCTCGTACGGATGTGACCGTATGTCCGGATTGCGGCGGTGCTGTTACTCAAGATCCGGATGTACTCGATACCTGGTTCAGTTCGGCTTTATGGCCTTTTTCCACCATGGGGTGGCCTAAGTCGACGGAAGAACTGGCCCAGTTTTACCCGACTAGCGTGTTGGTAACCGGCTATGATATCATTTTCTTCTGGGTAGCGCGGATGATTTTTATGGGACTGGAGTTTCAACAGGAGATCCCATTCCATACCGTCTTTATCCATGGCTTGGTTCGGGACAGCCAGGGCCGAAAAATGAGTAAATCATTAGGCAATGGGATTGACCCGTTGGATGTTATTGAAAAGTATGGGGCGGATTCGCTGCGCTTTACGTTGATGACGGGGAATACACCAGGAAATGATATGCGCTTTTATTGGGAAAGAGCGGAATCCAGCCGTAATTTTGCGAACAAGATCTGGAACGCCTCCCGTTTTGTCATGATGAACCTGGAAGGTTTTGACCCGCAAGCGCAACCCGGTGCGTTCACGCTGGCCGACCGCTGGATTTTACACCGCTACCAGCAAACGGTCCGTGAAGTGACCTACAATCTGGAGCATTTTGAACTGGGCGAAGCCGCTCGTCAACTATACGAGTTTATCTGGAACGAATATTGTGATTGGTATATTGAATTGGCCAAAGCGCGGCTGTACAACAAAGAGGAAACTGTGAGCCGGGCGACTGCCCAGTATGTCTTATGGTATGTATTGAGCAACACGTTAAAATTGCTTCACCCGTTCATGCCGTTCATTACGGAGGAAATTTGGCAGCACATGCCGCACGAAGGGAAAAGCATCATGATTTCCGCCTGGCCGCTTGAAGAGCCGGGGTTGGCGGATGCAAAAGCGGAACAGGATATGACGGTTATTATGGAAGTAGTAAAGGCGGTTCGCAACATGCGGGCAGAAGTCAATGTTCCGCCAGGTAAAAAGAGCGAAGTAATTTTGCATGGAAACAGTGCGGAGATTACGGCAATGCTGGATTGTAATTTGCAGTATATCAAGACGTTGGCAGCCAGTGAACCGGTTTCCTTCTTGCCGGAAGGCAGCGATAAACCGGAAAATGCCATGGCCCAGGTCGTGAGCGGCGTGGAAATATATCTGCCGCTGAAAAGCTTGATTGATGTGGACAAAGAGACCGCTCGTCTCAATAAAGAAATTGCCGCCTTGGATAAGGATTTGGCCCGAATCAATGGCAAACTGACAAACAGCGGCTTTATTGCCAAAGCTCCGCCGGAAGTCATTGCGAAAGAACAGGCCAAGGCCGATGAGTGCAATGAAAAGAAACGAGCCATTACGGAACGACTGGCGTTTTTAGCTACTTTGTAAAAAAGGAGGGGGAAGAACGGTGAATTATGAGCAAGCCTTGAGTTATCTT
Organism: uncultured Negativicutes bacterium; assembly: GCA_964446265.1. Classification (GTDB taxonomy): domain Bacteria; phylum Bacillota; class Negativicutes; order CTSoil-072; family CTSoil-072; genus CTSoil-072. Next base: position 8,833 of record CAYUNV010000049.1, read on the forward strand.
GAAACGCTGGCTACGTTTGGCATTAAACCGGGGCTGGCGCGGATTGAAAAACTGCTGTCGTTGATGGGGCAGCCTCAATTATGTTACCGTACCATCCATGTGACCGGAACAAACGGCAAAGGATCGACAACGGCGATGCTGGCCGCGATCTTAAAAGCGGCCGGGATAAAGACCGGAATGTATACTTCCCCGCATCTGGTTAGTTATACAGAACGATTTTTGATCGATGGCCAGCCTGCCTCCGAGGAAGAATTTGCCGAAGCATTAGCGGAAACCGCTCCATTCGTAGACGAAATGATGGCGGGCGGAGAAGAGCAGCCTACGGAATTTGAAGTGTTAACCGCGGCAGCGTTCCATTATTTTGCGAAAAAAGGAGTGGAATGGGCTGTGATCGAGGTCGGCCTTGGCGGTTTGCTTGATTCGACGAATGTCATTATTCCGCAAGCGTCGGTCATTACCAATGTTATGCTGGACCATACGGATCGGTGTGGAACGACCTTGCAAGAGATTGCTTACCATAAAGCCGGCATTATTAAGCCGGGAGTTCCGGTTATTACGGCTGCCGCCGAAGAAGTGATGGATGTAATCCGGGAAAAAGCGGCCGAATGTCAATCGTCGGTTTATCGCAAGGGGGCGGATTTTCAGGCCGTTTGTGTAGGCCATGAAGGAGCAAGGCAGAAAATCCGGGTGATGGTTCCGGAATTTCATTTTTCGGAAGTGGTTGAAATTCCTTTGATTGGCGTATACCAGGCCGAGAATTGTGCCAATGCGGTTATGACGGCATTGTGTTTACAAAAAAACGAGCCTCGCATTACAAATCCGGCTATTCATAAGGGGCTGCGGGAAGTTGTGTGGCCCGGCCGGGCAGAATTGCTTGGTATTGATCCGGTAACGATTGTCGACGGCGCCCATAACCCTGCCGGCGCAAAAGCGTTGCGGGAGACGTTAAACAGTGTGTTTCCCGGTCGGCCCATCACTTTTTTGTTTGGTGTTTTGGCTGATAAAGACCGGCATGGGATTATTGCGGAGTTGATTGATCCTGCGGATACCGTTGTGGTTGTTTCGCCCCTGTCGCCAAGGGCGATGCCGGCAACGGAACTTGCGGCAGAAATTTCGGCAGCCCATATTGAAGTGGCGGAAACCATTGCTGGCGGCTTACAACGGGCGAAACAATTGGCCGGTAAAGAGGGGATTTTGTGCGCTGCCGGTTCGCTGTATCTGATCGGGTTTGTGCGGTCGTTAATTGTAGATGGAGCAAAATAAGTATGTTTGGAGTTGGGGAGATTAGTTTCTTCCCAACTTTTGTTTTATAAACATTTGCGCTTTGTATGACTATATTTCGGCTGTGTTCTGAGTAGACAATTCATCTACTCTGCAGTATAATGTCTTTTGTGAGAAACTGCCTATTTTTTGATTCAGGTGATGCTGTGCAAGTAAGTCATCAACAATTACAAATTCAATATGTCCTTGATTTTTTCATTGAGCCCTGTATTCTGGCGGTAGCCTTTTTTTTGCCGTTGTCGCTAGGTGTTGCAACGGGTTTTTTAGGGTTGGGCGTGGGTTGCTGGTTGGGGAAAATGCTTGTTGCCCGCCGTTGGTACTTCCGTCGCACCCCCTATGATTGGCTCATTGCATTATTGATCTTGTTTAGTGCCTCATCGATCCTAGTAGCTCCGGACCGATGGCTTAGTTTTTATAATTACTATAATTTAATGGGCCGCTATATTTTATTGTATTATTTGGTTGTGAATAATATTCATTCCATGGACCAGATGAAACGTCTGGTCTGGGCGCTGTTGATGTCGGCAGTGGTAGTGACTTTATACGGGTTCTATCAATATGTCCATGGTGTGGACGTCTCTATGGCTGAATGGGTGGATGGAGGACAATTCCCTGAGTTGAAAACAAGGGTTTTTTCCACGTTAGAGAACCCTAATTTATTGGCCGGTTTTTTAATGGTAAATATGGCGATTGCTTCCGGATTGGCTTTGCATACCCGGCAGTCCAAATTCAAGCTGCTTTTCGTTGCTTTCATAGCTATGCTCGGTGTTTGTTTAGTGCTTACCTATTCACGCGGTGTTTGGCTAAGTATTTTAGCGGTGATTATCCTGTATGGTATTTTATACAGCCGTAAAGTATTCTGGCTTTTGTTGATCGTCCCGTTGGCATTAGTGTTAGCGCAAGATTCTTTAATGGACCGGATCTTGTCGATTGCCAATCCTACCGATACTTCTTCGACGCTGCGCCTGGCTTTGTGGGAGAGTACCGTTGCCATGATTATGGATCATCCGTTCCTGGGTATTGGCTGGGGCGCCTATTTGTTTGTCTATCCGGAATATGACTTTTTTCTGCAGGATGCGGGGACGAAAATATTCCATGCCCATAATATGTACTTGAATATTGCCGCGGAAATTGGCGTTCCCGGGTTGATCGTGTTCTTGTCCTTGATGGTTGGCCATATCCGTAAAGCTCTGCGCATTGTACCGGGTTCAAACCGTTGGGCAGCAGGAGTCATGTTAGGAACAGCAACGGCTTTATTAGGCCTGGCGGTAAGCGGTTTTACCGATTATATTCTCTTTAATATTCAACTCTCCATGTTGTTTTGGCTGTTGAACGCGTGTATTATTTGTGTTTCGCAGAGTACTCGCAGCGAGCAAAATTTGCTTTTTTCCGGGAAGATTGTTAAATAATTTGTTAATATAAAAGGAAAATTCATTATTTCGTCGAATGGTACATCTGATGATTTAAAAAATGAACGGAAAAAATTAGGATGTTTTTATGGGGCGGAAGGCCTCTAATTTTTTGGGCGAAAGTGTGTGAATATTGTAACAATGTACGAAAAGGATGTAAAAAAGTATGGGAAATTTATCACAATGTATCCTTTGATACTGAGGAGGTGCCCGGTATGAACCTCAAAGAAATTCAGAAAATGTTGGATGCTGAACTGGTTTGCGGTGCGGAATGGATTGGCAGGGATGTTGCGTGTGCTTGTGGGGCGGACTTGATGAGCGATGTTTTAGCCTTTACCAAAGAACGTACCCTGCTGTTAACGGGTATGACAAATATCCAGGTAATTCGTACGGCGGAAATGAGCGATTGCGTGGGGATCATTTTTGTCCGAGGGAAATGGCCGGGACAAGAAGTTGTTGATTTGGCGATTGAGAATGAACTGCCTTTGTTTGTTACTGATTTTCCAATGTATGAAGCCTGCGGGCTTTTGTACAAAAGCGGTTTATCCGGCTGCTCGAAAGCGATGTGCCGTCATGGAGGATGAACAGGCAGTAGTATTGGAGTTTGAATTAAAAGGATCAGACTTTAATGTTGCCGGTGAAACCTCCAGTAAGATCAAGCGGATACTCCAGCAAATTGGTGTGCGTTCCGATGTCATACGGCGGATTGCGATTAGTTCCTACGAAGCAGAGATGAATGTGATCATCCATGCCCATCATGGTAAAATGAAAGCGATGATTTATCCTGACCGGACTGAATTATTAGTTGAAGATGAGGGGCCGGGAATTGCCAATATCGATTTGGCGATGAAAGAAGGATATTCCACAGCTCCGGATTATGTGAGGGAGATGGGTTTTGGAGCCGGGATGGGGTTGCCGAATATGGCACGTTGTTCCGATCAGTTTGATATACAATCGACCGTGGAAAAAGGAACAACCATCAAGATGGTTATTTTCCATGATGGCGAAAAAGGCGAGAAACATTCTGGTTAACGGGGAGATTTTTGGGATTGTGTGGTGAGGCATTTGGGGGAATATTTTCATTCCGTGTGTTTAAATCCGACACTTTGTAAAGGGTGCGTCGGTTGTATAAAATCTTGTCCGACCGAAGCGATCCGAATCCGTGGAGGTAAAGCGCAAATTACGGAATCGCGTTGTATTGATTGTGGCGAGTGTATTCGTAAATGCCCCAATCATGCAAAGACGGCAATAACAAATTCGATGGATGACTTGAAGCAGTACAAATATAATATTGCTTTGCCGGCACCCACGCTATATGCGCAATTTAATGCAGATGTTTCGATCGAAAAAATTCTTTGCGGGTTATTGAAAATTGGATTTGACGGAGTATATGAGGTTGCTAAAGGTGCAGAAATTGTCTCCTTGGCGACACGGGAATATTTGCAGCGTACTGACATCAAGAGACCGGCAATTTCCTCTGCTTGCCCGGCTGTAGTTCGTTTAATCCAAGTTAAATTCCCGGAGTTGCTTGAGTATTTGGTGCCCTTTGAGGCGCCGGTCGAAGTGGCAGCCCGCATGGCGTTAAAAGAGTACAGTAAAAAATTTGCTGTTGAGCCGGAAAAAATTGGTATTTGGTTTATTACTCCCTGTCCGGCCAAAATGACTGCAATTAAACAACCGGTTGGTCTGGATCGGTCCAATGTTACCGGAACGATTGCGATTTCACAAATTTATGGGGATTTGCGAAAAAATTTGGCGAAAATTTCAATGAAAGATTGCAAAATTCGCCGCGCTTCCTGGCTTGGTGTTGGCTGGGCTGTTTCAGGCGGCGAGAAAGAGGCTGCCGGTCCGCCGCCGCGGTCTTTAGTTGTCCACGATATTCATAGTGCCAGTGAAATACTGGAGCAGGTTGCATTGGGAAAATTAAAAGATGTTGATTATATTGAGTGTCTAGCTTGTGCCGGCGGGTGCATCGGCGGGCCGTTAACCGTAGAAAACCGGTTTGTGGCTGAAGCGAATATGCAAAAGCGCTTGCAAATCATTCGGCAGGAAGATTTGTCAGAGGGACGTACGATAGGACAGAACAGTGAAGAACCGAAAATTGAGATCACAACGCATCAGCCGTTGGAAGCGCGACCGGCGTTGCAATTGGATAAAGACATCGTAAAAGCGATGCATAAAGTAGAATTGATCCGGAAAATATTAAAAAAATTGCCTGGTTTGGATTGTGGTTCTTGCGGTTCGCCGACTTGTAAAACATTGGCGGAAGACATCGCACAGGGGATGGCCAGCGAAACCGATTGTGTTTTTAAACTGCGTGAACGCGTACGCGATTTGGCGCAGGAAATGGTCGATTTGGCAGAAAAACTGCCACCCTCATTAGATAAAGATCTTAATGAACTGTGTTTTATTGATGAGAAGCAGAATGACAGTAAAAAACAGGAGGAAAACTCATGAATGTTCAGGACATTGTTGACGGATTGCCTGTCGTTGTTGTAACCGGCAAGCAAGCGCTGACGAACCCGGTTACCGGCGGTTATACCTCCGATTTATTAAGCAATGTGATGGGCCAGGCAACAAACGGAAACATTTGGGTAACCATGCAAGGCCATCAAAATATTGCGGCGGTAGCATCGTTAGCCGGATTGGCGGCGGTTGTGATTGCCGGCGGGGCTGAACCGGCACCGGAAACATTGCAAAAAGCAGAGCAGGAAGGAATTGTAATTCTTACAACAGCCTTGCCAACCTTTGAAGTTGTTGGCCGATTGTACGAAATGGGCGTTCGAGGCGCATGATACGGCCTTATATTGCTGACTTGCATATCCATTCCCTTTTGTCACCTTGTGCCGAAGTGGAGATGACACCCCGGAATATTGTCTGGACCGCAGAAGAACATGGCATTGATATTATTGCGATTACTGATCATAATGCCTGCGATAATGTTACAGCTGCGCTGGAAGCGGCAAAGGGGACTTCGGTGACTGTGCTGCCGGGAATGGAAGTGGAGACGAGTGAAGAAATTCACGTAGTGGTTCTTTTTGAAAAAGTTCGGCAGTTGAGAAGTTGGGAAAAACAAGTTCAACTGCACATGAGTGGATTATTAAATGATGAAAAACATTTTGGCGGGCAGTTTGTTGTTGACAGCGAAGACAATTTTTTACGGAGTAAACCGGAAATGTTGTTGAGCGCACTTTCGATGAATATTGCCGAAGTAACAGCCAAAGTGGTGGAACTAGGTGGAATTTGTATAGCCAGCCATGTGGATAGACCAACATACAGTGTTCTTTCCCAACTTGGCTTTATTCCACCGGATGTTCATTTAGATGCCGTCGAAGTGTCACGGAGAGTAAATCCGGCAGATGCGCGCCGCTTGTTGCCAGCGATTGGCCAGCTTCCGGTGGTTACTGCGTCAGACGCCCATACTATTCGTGATTTCATTGAGGGACCCAAAACAATCTTCTATTTGGAACGCCCTGAGCTAAGTGAAATTCAGCAAGCACTTCATGGTGAAAACTCAAGGAGGGTGGTGGTGGAACTACCAAACCGAGGTTCCCAAAGGTAACGGTTAATTTTTTTTAGGAGGATCGACATGAACAAAGACAACAAATGCTGTTGCGGAAATCAAGGTAATGCAATGGCCCAAATGGATGAAATTCTGGCAAAATATGCCGGAGTTCGCGGGGCCCTGATCCCGGTATTGCAAGAAGCGCAAAATGCGTATGGTTATTTGTCCAAAGAAGTGATCCAGTATGCGGCCGATAAGATGAACATCCCAGTAAGCCAAATTTATGGAGTTGTAACATTCTATTCCCAATTCCACCTGAACCCAAGAGGGAAAAATATTATTCGTGTTTGTCAGGGTACTGCGTGTCATGTTCGTGGCGCTAAAGCAATTCTGCAGACAATCGAGGATAGCTTAAAAATTTCGGCTGGGAAAACGACCCAAGACCTGAAATTCACATTAGAAACTGTTGCCTGTATCGGCGCATGTGGTTTGGCGCCGGTTATGATGATCAATGATGATACGCACGGCCGTTTGACGCCGGAAGCTATACCAGGAATTCTTGCTAAATATTCGTAAAGCGGATGCGCGAACTATCTTTGCATATTTTGGATTTAGTGCAGAATTCGATCGAAGCCGGAGCTACGACTGTTATCCTGGAGATCATGGAGGATACTCGCGATGATCAATTGGTCATTCGTATCAGCGATAACGGACGGGGGATGGAACCTGCCATTCTTAACCAAGTGACAGATCCATTCGTTACGACAAGGACGACGCGGAAAGTTGGATTAGGGCTTCCTTTGATTGATATGTCAACAAAGCGGTGTGACGGAGAACTAACCATCCGGTCTGTTGCCGGCGAAGGAACTATGGTCGAAGCACGCTATCGACATAGCCACTGGGACCGGCCGCCGCTAGGAGATATGGTGGAGACATTAAAGTCGATTATTATTGCCAACCCAAGTTTGGATTTTCGCTATTCCCATAGTTTTAATGATGCGGTGTTTCGTTTGGAAACCAGTGAAATAACGGGAATCTTAGGCGATATACCGTTAACCCATCCGGAGGTATTGGAGTGGCTGGATGGGTATTTGAGAAGCAACTATGCAAATCTATATGGAGGTGTGCCTTATGAAAACAGTT
>CAYUNV010000050.1:0-10433 GCA_964446265.1 uncultured Negativicutes bacterium
CGGTTTTATAGTTGGCAGAAACATCCGGCAAAACCGCCGGTGATACGTAGATTTCATCCAACTCGAGCGTGCTGTGGATCACCATGATTCGGGCGGTCTCCGGAGTCACAAGCCGGCCGCAAGTCTGCAACGCGATCTGGATTGCTTGTTCGTCGGCTGCCGCGATGACCGGAATAAAGCAGCGTTCCAAGAAACCGGAAGTAATGACGTTCGTATAGGTTTTCTCCATGTCTGTTTTATTGTGGAGACGTTCGGTGATGACATCGGCGATCCCCATACCGGAAGCGTTCCCTTCCGATTCTTCCGTCAAATCCAGAACGGCGATCCGGCGCGGCGCGCCCTGTTCATCGGCCGTGCCGTTGATCCGGGTCCGGCCGGTAATATTGGGGTCAATCCCGACGCCGGAGATATTTTTCCCCATTTCCCGAACCACTAATACGTCCAAATCGCGAGCCGGCAGTTTTGGCAGCAGCGTTTTGGACAGCAGCAATAATTCCTGTTCCATGGGGAACAAATTTTCATTGTTTAAGATTTCAATGCGGGCCGTTTCATCTTTTTGGTTTTCAATGATAGCGACCGCAGCCAGTAACGGCACGTGTTCCAAGACCTTCGCTGCCACTTGGGGAATTAACGTCCGGAGTCCGTGACTGCCATGCTGGTGGACAGCTTCGGCCTGATCTTTCTTGCCCAAACCGATGACCAGCATTTTGGCGATGCCGCTTTCATGGGCGCCGTGGAAATCCGTATGGGCTTTGATCCGGTTGACCGGAACAATAAAATCTAACGCCAGCGCGCTGTTGGCGGCATACACCGGATGGCCGTTAATATCGCCGATGACGGTTGTTTTCATGTCCGCCAAAACCGGGACGCCCATCTCTTGTTCGCTGATGCCGTAATGAGCCAGGATCGCAGTCTGGCCTTCCGCGGTAGCGCCGCCATGGCTGCCCATGGCCGGGATAATGAACACCTCAGCGCCTTTTTGTTGGAGAGCCTCGATCGTCGTTTTAATAATAAATTGCAGATTGCGGATCCCACGGCTGCCGGCCAAGATCCCGATTTTTTTGCCGAGCAGCGATTTCCCGCCCAGTTCATTCGTTAGTTGTTCCGTGATCGTGGTTCGGATTTGCTCTTGGGACAGACTAGCCGGAATTTCCTGGAGTGCTATTTTATGCATTGCCGGAATTTTCATGTCAGATGCACCTCGTTTAATTGAGTTTATCTTTTTCTGCTTCAGATTCTGCGGAACCTTTTTGTTGGAGTTTTTTCAACCGGTACGCGATTTGGTAATATTCGATCTGGTGGCCCATTTTATTCAATTCGGCAGCGATTTTCCGCGGCCCCATCCCCATTTGGACCAATTGTTCAATTAGGGCATTCAAGGTTTCTTCGGAGCCGTTCAGGCCGGTTTTACCCGGCGCCGGCGGTTGCACCGGAACGTGTTCGGCGGCAACGGTAACAACGAGCTTAGGGCCAAGTTCCTGGAGCAAATTTACCGTGGGGGCGGCATTATCAATGCTTTCATTAATGACGTCGCGTAATTGGCGGATGTTGCGTTCATACGTGGCGGTCAGGAGAAGCTGCATCGCTTCGGACGAAAAGTGTGCCTCCAGGCTGATATTATGCCGGGCCTTTACCTTTTGGGCGTACTGGCGGACAAAGCACTCGATCAGTTCTTTCTTTTCGGCATTGGAACGGGCATGGAGGGGCGGAAGGTCAATCTGGTACTGGGCCAGGCGCTGATAAAGTTCAGGCAGGAATTCCTTGCGCAGATCTTTGCTGGAGGCCGCAATGATAATGACATCTACTTTGCGTTCGGAGCGACCGCCGATGCGGCGGACCGTGCCCGATTCGATCAATTTTAACAGCATGGTTTGATGCTGGACCAGGGCGTGGGCTTCATCCAAAAACAGGATGCCGCCATTCACCAGTTCAACCAGTCCTGGTTTATCGACAGCGCCGGTAAAAGCGCCTTTCTCAGTGCCGAAAATTTCCATTGCCGCTACGTCGGGGTTGGTAAATTGAGCACAATTGACATCGACGAAGGGAGCGTCCTCGTTAATTACTTTTAATTTTTTGGCAAACAGGTACATCGCTTTGGCCAGCATGGTTTTCCCGGTTCCGGTTTCGCCGGAAATGATGGAGTGTCTTGGCCCACCCAGTGAGGCGATGCTGCGCTGGGCTTTGTCGATGCATTTTTTTAAGCTGCCGTCCCAGCCGACAAAACCATCGAAAATAGAGCCGCTTTGGCTGAGCGCCAGCTCGATTTCCAAGTTTTCGAGCGTATGGGAAAGCTCTTCAATCTCGGTAATATCCCGGAAGGTAGCGACAGCGCCGCAGAAAACACCGTTGACATGCAGAGGAACAGCGTTGACAATAAACGTTCGTCCATTGTTGTGCGTGATCTTATAATCCAGTAGCGGATTGCCGGTTTTGATGACATTGCTCAATGCCGCGCTGGGGTAAAATTCTTTGATATGTTTGCCAATCATTTCCGCAGGTGTCGATAGTACGTATTTGGCGGAACTTTTGTTACAGTAGGTCAAGACGCCGTTGGTATCCACCACGTTGATGCCTTCCCGGAGATTGTCCAGAATGGTATGAAACAGCCGCGCATCGGTGATTAATTCGGAAGAAACCATTTCATTTCACCTCATCGAGTCGCCACAAGAGTTCTTGGTCTTGATAGCGGATTAACGCTGCGCCGCATGCATCCGGTCCGCTGCCGTCCGTGATGGCGACAAATTTATCGGCGCCGATCTTTTTGGTGTAGGCAGATAAACGTTGTAAAGTACGATGATTTGGGATGCTGTTAGTGCAGAGTTCCTGGATATCTGAGGGTAATTGGGTAATGTTGATGTTTTGTGCCATGCCGGGACTGCCGGGAAAAGTTACCAAACTCCAATTTCCTGGCAGAGCTTCAATGAGACCGCCCGCGGAAACCGGACTGCTGTTTGGATCGCCGAGTATCCCGCCGGAAAAGGCTGGGACGCCGGGGACCTGCATGGTGCAGCCGATAAGCGAAAATGCGGTTGTTGCCGTTTGTATGTTGTTGGCCAACAGCAGATCCAGGGTCACCGGATGACACGCCGCAGGAATAGTTAAAGAATGGATCGTAAGCGCCAGATTGAAAATTTGCTGGTCGGATTGCGGCGCGGATACGCAGCCGGCCAGAATAAACGGATAGTCTTGCCGGGTTCGCCCGGCGAGGATCCATAAATCTTCCAAGCGACCTAACTGCATAGAATCATCCTTTCCTGTTTCGTGGTTTACTGCTTGGCCGTTGAACGGCGCGGTTACCCCAGTTGCGATTAGGAATGTTTTAACTGTCCGTCGGTACCGAAAATTATGTGGGCCAGGGCAAACGGTTTAATTACTTCTTCCAATGCAGCGGCCACCTCATCGGTGCGCCCCGGTAAGGCAAAGAGATATTGGGAACCCTTTTTTAAGACTACCGGGGAGGCAATCGCCGACATGGGACCGCAGGCCAGGATCATGGCTGCGGATACTGCACGCTCCAACGGCTTTAGCCGCGTGCCAGGGATCGCTGCCAAAGCTTCCCGCGTATTGTCCCGTTCCATTAATCCGGTCCCGCCGTTTGTTACCACGAGAGTGGCTGTTTCCATCAGTTGTTTGACATGCTTGATAATTTCGCTTACGTCGTCATTGCAGACGGCGTATTCGACGGTGGAGAAAAACGGGCCCACAATTTCTTGAATTTTCGGCCCGCTGGTATCAATCCGCTTGCCAACCGGGACCGAGTCGGATATGGTCAGAATTCCTAGTTTCATGCCACCGTTCCTCCTTTGGGATATTGAGCCAGAACGGCCGCGGCTACGTTTTCGGAAATAGCGGCTAAATCTTGGTTCTGGGCAATTGCGTTGATCAGCGCCTTTCCGGCAGCCACCGCTTCGACATACGGACCGGGAACATTGGCAACCAAGTTGTTTTTCTGCAGTTTCCCAATCAATAAACGCGACCATAGGTGCCCGTTATAGCCATAAATCCGTTTTTCCTGTTTTTCTTCCAATAAAGAATCTAAAACTAAGTGGGTCATGTCGGGAGCGAGGTCCGGATCACAGTTTTTTCCGCCGCCGGAGCCGCCGATGAGGATCATCAAATCCCAATCCAAGTGGGCTTCGATCGTTTTGTAGATTGTTTCGGGATTGTCTTCGATTGGTGAAAGCCGCTGAACGGCAGCACGAGGGAATTTTTCCAGGACGATTTCCATCAGCGCAGGGCTGTTCGTATCAAGGACCGTTCCCTGGCAGATTTCATTACCGGTTGGTATCAATAATACTTTTTTCATCATAGTCCCACCCAATTTTCCTTCGGACAGCAGGTCCGGGTTCGTTTGGCCAATTCTTCCGCCGAGATTTCCCTGGCTTTTTCCGCGGTTGCGATTTGCGTGACGTCGGAAGCGGTCAATCCGGGGATTAGGGAAATGGTTTGAAGTAACCCTTGTTCATCCCGCAGGATGGCTTCCGGATCCAAGCCGTAGACATCCATCTTCAGGGATGTGCTGGTTACCCCAATGACCCGGACCGGGCAGCCGATTTTGGCGGCTACCGCTTTCTCCAATTCAATGGGCTTGATTCCTTGTACCTGAATGCCGGTGATTTTAACGATCGTTTTGTCGACATACGCGACAATCTTATCCTCCATGCTGCTCCCGTTCCTTTCTAAAAATTAAAGCTGGACTTCGACCAGTTTAAAGTATTCCGCAGAGTTTACTTGGCGGGCATCGATCAACCCGGGGATAATTTCGTCGGCTTGGGCAATGATTTCCGCCCGGCTTAATTTAGGACTCGGGGCCATAAACTGGGCTTTCGTCAAGCCGATGCTTTCCAGTTCCAGCCAAGCGCGGTCTGAGATGTTTTCTAAAGCGATCTCAGAGCCTAACGCATGCGCTATCCGTAATACGGCCGGCGAGCAGCCCAGTTCCTTGCCGGGAACCAAACCGTATTCCAACACGTTCAGGATATTTTCGGCCAGGACGCTTTTTGGCGCGACGATGCAGGGAATGCTTGCCTTGAGCGTTTTCGCATATTCGCCGCAGTTATGGGCGGTTTCTCCGGCAGAAAATTGGCGGGTCGGGAAAACACGGCCGAATTTTTCGGCAACTGTCATACCGATGCCTACCGAAACGACACCACCGGTTACGGCAAACACGATGTCGCCCTGTTGCATAACCTGTAATTGGCCAAGGATCGGGAAGAGCATTTCTTCCATGGTGACTGCGTTCATCATTTCGGTGGCGGAATTATTGTTGATTGCCTTGCCGGTCATGCACACGTTATGGACCGGGATCAATTTCTTGGCCGGATTGGGGCCGCGGAACAGGCTGCGTCCCGGATACATGCGGGCCAGCGGGCGCAGGTGCGGCTCTTCTGCCAACAATTCTTCCGTGACTTCGATTTCTTCCATATGCAGGATGCCGAATTCCCGGTGGATGATTCCCCTGTCGGCTGCTCCCATGGTAACGATAGCGCCTTTTACGACGATCCCGTCGCTGGTCGTAGTCACCGCATCCAAATCAAAAACATTGATCGCGACCGGTCCGTTGATGGTTTGGGCGATCGTTTGCAAGGCTGTATCTTCCGAGATTCCGGCGGCTTCGATAGCCTTTTTATCCACGAGGGCAATGTTAATGGGCGCGCCATGCTTGGCTCCAACGCCTCTTTCTAAATAACGAAATGCTAATTTGCTCATACTACACCTCTATTATTAATAGTAAAAATTCTCTGTTTGCCGTAACAACCCTTTTATCGGCAGCAAGGCCGATCATTCATTTTTGTTCGCGTGATCGTGTCTGGAAGCTTAGTGCTGGCCAATTAATGGGCGGCGGTCTTCTACTTCCGTAAATCCTTCTAGTTCTACTTCTTCCGTTGGGTGAATAATGTTAATGACTTCTAAAATCGCTTTCGTCGGCTTTCCTTCGGCGTCAAATCCTTTGACCAACACGGTATGCATGGTTTCGGGAACCCGCGGCAGAACCACTACTTCCACCCTTTGCGTTCGTTTTTCGGCGGCGATTTCGGTGATGGAATCTTCGATCCGTCCGGTACGCAAGGATTGCATTTTGGCGGAATGAAGGTCGCTGAGGCCGCGAACTTCAATTTGTTTATTAGGAGATTGGGCAATTACGGCGCTTTGCATTTTGATTTTGAATTCTGGCAGGCTGGTATGCATGAGTCGCATAGTATCACTCCTTCTTAGTCGTCGTATTACGCATTTTTGGGCAGTATGCCGGATGCTGCGGAATGATAATGCAATATTTATGCCAAACCGGAAGAGCGATTAGGAATCCAGGTAAATCAAACTGTTCAGAAAAAACGGATGGGAGAGGAGAATGAAAATTTGTTAGAATTATTCCGCATGACAGCATAATTCTAACAAAAACGGCGTGCGTTGTTCAATTTTTCTTGCGAAACGGCGCTGGCAGCCATAATTTTTGTGGCAGGAAGAACACTTTACAACAAAACAGGAAAGAGATAGAATTTTCTGTCTATTATTGACGCAAGACCATTCTTCGACTATGATAAGGATAAATGAAGACTTGCTTTTGCAACGGATGTACAATAGCAGTGCTGAAAAAATGCTATGCTCTCCTAAATGTAGACAGGATGATTCATAAAAACTGACTACCGAACAGGGGGGCATAGCATTTCATTTTGTGATGTATGGCTGGTTGGGTCGTGTTTTGCATAATAAATTAGTCGGGAATAAAATCTATTTTAATAAGAGGCCTGTCCAAACCTCAACAGAGCTTTCGACTGCTTTTTCGGCTGCCACGGGGTCCCTTTTTTCAATGGCTTCCAGAATATTTTGGTGGGTTTCTTTGGATTCCAGGCTTCCTGACGCATGTTTTTGGATACCAAGTGCGATGTAGGGGCGAAAATATTCCAATACAAAATTATATATTTTTTCTAACAGTTTGTTTTTGGTAATGCGGCCTTGGATTTGATGGAATTCCATTTCACAGCGTAATAACTCTTCATTAAAATTTTCTTTCGTATCATTTTTAAGCGTTTCCATCGCTTCCTGGCATTTACGCAGCTCTTGGATATCTTCATCGGTGGCATTTTTGATCACCAGGCGGATCACGTCTTTTTCTAAAATCAGACGCAGTTCTTTTAGTTCGTCGACACCGGGCTGCGTAAGGATGAAACTAAACAGCAGCGGATCAAAGATGACCTTGCCGTCAATATTGGACGAGACGTAGGTTCCGTCTCCGCGTTTTATTTCGATGATGCCGAACGCAGACAGTATTTTCATTGCCTCGCGAACGGATCCCCGGCTAACGGAAAGCATTTTGGCCAGTTCCATTTCGGATGGTAATTTATCGCCGGGCATGATTTTTTTTGTCAACAGTAATTCCTTAATCGTGTTTACAACATAATCAGCCGATGATTTGTTGGTTTTTGGTGTCAGAAAGGTAGACAGATCCGGTTCCCGGTTTTGTTTTATTGTCAACGCACACAAACCTCCTTCGTAATTGTTCTTTATTTATAGTAATTATAACGAGAAAAAAATGCAGAAACAACTAGCGGCGCTTGCGCAATTTTATGGGCAGGCGATATAGACAAAAAGCCGTTTCTGGGCGCAATGACTATGTGAAAAAAATATCATAATAAGAGAAAATTCTAAACTGATTATATAGTGAATATTTTCTGTTTATTATGTTGACGGCAACTGTTTTGGGGGCTATAATTATAAACGCAAACATTAAACGTCAGACGTTTGATGTATTAATTCAATCATACACGAAACGGCAGCCGTTGGCAATAAATCGCATAAATTTTGCGGTTTGAAAAATAGTAATAAAGGAAAGAAAAGAAAAAAGGGGGCAAAATAAACAATGAGAAGCCATATCACAACGAGGGGAATAGAACGGTCTACACACCGCGCGCTGTACTACTCGATGGGCTTGTTGCCGGAAGATCTGGATAAACCATTGGTAGCGATTGTTAACACACAGAATGAAACTATGCCGGGCCATCTCCATTTGGACAGCATCGCAAAAGCCGTACGGGAAGGGGTTATTGCCGCGGGCGGAACTCCGATCGAATTTCCTACCATTGGTCTTTGCGATGGGATTGCCCAAGGAAACTATGGCATGCATTACCCGCTGGCCAGCCGGGAGCTGATTTGTGACTCGGTAGAATGCATGGTAAACGGCCATCAGTATGATGCCATGGTGCTGATTACGAACTGTGATAAAATCACTCCTGGACTGCTGATGTCGGCTGTCCGTTTGAATATCCCGGCCATTATGATCAGCGGCGGTCCGATGATGACCGGCTGTTTAGACGGCAAAGAGATTGGCTATACCGACCTAATGGCTGCCCAAGGCGATGTGGCCCGGGGCATTATTACTCCGGAAGAACAGTCCCGCAGAGAGCGGGTTGCGTTGCCGGGCTGCGGCGCTTGCAACTTGCTGGGAACTGCCAATACCATGAATTACCTGACAGAAGCATTGGGCATGTGCCTTCCGGGCGCGTCTGCGTTAGCCGGTACCGGCCTTCGGTTGGCGTTGGCAAAATTAACGGGCAAGAAGATTATGGAACTGTACAATAAATCGATCCTGCCGCGGCAGATCGTTACCAAAGAAGCGATTGAAAACGCGATTACGGTTGACTTGGCAATTGGCGGATCGACCAATTCGCTGCTGCATTTAACGGCTTTAGCTAAGACGGCGGGCATTGATTTTGATATTAACACTTTTGCTGATTTTGCTCCCAAAGTACCGCACCTAATTAAGATTAAGCCGGCGCCGGGCGGGCACTATCCGGCCGATGTTCATAATGCGGGCGGAATTACGGCATTAATGAACCAATTGGTGCAGAATGGCCTTTTGCATGCTGATGCATTGACGGTGACCGGACTAACCGTTGCCGAGAATGTCAGAGATGCCAAAGTAATTTGCGACAATGTTATCCGGCCGATGGACAACCCGTATTCCGCGAAAGGCGGTCTGCAGTTGTTATACGGCAATCTCGCTCCGGAAGGCTCCGTATGTAAGAGCGCGGCAGTGGTGCCGGAAATGTACCACCATAAAGGGCCGGCCCGGATTTTCAACCAGGAAGAACCGGCAGTTGCTGCGATTTACGGCGGACAAATTAAACCGGGCGATGTAGTTGTCGTACGCTACGAGGGCCCGAAAGGCGGTCCGGGAATGCGGGAAATGCTGACGGCTACAGCGGCTATCGTCGGCATGGGCTTATCCAAGGAAGTGGCATTGGTTACCGACGGCCGTTTCTCGGGCGCGACTGCCGGCGCAGCTGTTGGTCACGTATCGCCGGAGGCGGCTGATGGCGGACCGATTGCCCTGATTGAAGAAGGCGATATGATCGAAATTGATATCCCTAACGGAAAAATCACCCTGCATGTTTCCGACGAAGAATTGGCTCGCCGCAAAGCGGCCTGGAAACCGATGCCGCAAGACCATGTTATTAAAGGAAGCTATTTAGAGCGGTATGCAAAAATGGTATCTTCCGCTATGGCTGGCGCCGTATTCAAATAAAAAATTAATAAGAAAAAATAACTAGGAGGGCTTCACATTATGGCAAAAACGAAAATTACCATCCCGGGTATTTTGGAACGCAAAGCAACAGGACAAAAATTCAAAATGATCACAGTTTACGATTATCCGATGGCGAACCTCGTTGACCGTTCGACAGCAGAAATGATCCTGGTCGGTGACTCGCTGGGAATGGTTATTCAAGGATTGGATGGAACGGTTCCGGTTAACATGGAAGATGTGTTATACCATTTAAAACTGGTTCGCCGTGGAGCTCCCAACACGTTTGTCGTTGGTGACATGCCGTTCCTGTCTTATCAAGTGAACAAAGACGATGCAATCCGCAATGCGGGTACCTTGCTGAAAGCCGGCGCCGACTGCGTAAAAATGGAAGGCAACATTAAAATTGTTGATACCGTGAGAGCGGTTGTTGATGCCGGAATTCCGGTTGTGGGCCACATTGGCTTAACCCCGCAAACGGCTGCTATGATGGGCGGATTCAAAGTACAGGGCAAGAGTGCGGAAGCGGCAGAAGAATTAATGCAGGCTGCGATAGCGCTGGATAACGCAGGCGTGTTTGCCATGGTATTAGAATGCATGCCGGCCGGGCTCTGCAAGCTGATTACGGAACGGGTGAAATGCGCTACGATCAGCGTCGGCGGCGGAAAATACTGCGATGGCCATAACTTAAATGCCTACGATTTGATTGGTGTGTTTGATAAGTTTGTGCCGAAATTCGTCAAACAGTACGCGCAAATGGGGAATCAAATCGTCGAAGTGTTTGATACCTGGTGCAAGGAAATTGATGAAGGCGTGTTCCCGGAAGACAAACACACCTTTACCATGAAGGATGAAGATTTAAAACGGTTATATTAAGATAGGACTGTCTAACGAATAGAGTGTGACGGTAACA
>CAYUNV010000050.1:10443-16122 GCA_964446265.1 uncultured Negativicutes bacterium
TAGAACGAACGCAGAGTCTTATGCCGTTTTTTGTTGTACTGCCAGATGGATTTTCCTACGAGTCAGAGTAAGGCAGCGGACTGCAAGATGAAATAAACGAAGCAGGATTATTTGCCGAAAAAGAGGAGTGCTGGGAATGAAAGATTTTCAATTTAAGTACGGAAAAGGCGAAGTGCAATTTTCTTTGCCGGAAGATCAGATAAAACATGAAATTATCGGGAAGGAATTTCCTCCTGTTGCCGATATTCAACAGGCAATTCGTGCCGCATTAGCCAAACCGATTGATTCGCCGCCGCTGGGACAGCTCGTAAAGCCGGGCGAAAAAGTAGTAATCACGGTCAGCGATATCACCCGCGCCTGGCAGCAAATGCCGATCGTACTGCCAGAAGTGCTCTCGGTATTAAACCAAGCAGGAGTTCCGGATGAAAACATCACGATTATTATTGCCGTTGGCGGACATCGGCAAAATACGGCAGAAGAATTTGTCCAGTTATGCGGGCAAGAAGTTTGCAACCGGATTAAAATCGTCAACCATGACGCTTGGGACGAGAAGAATATGGTCTATTTAGGGACAACCAGTTTTGGCACGGAAGTTTCTGTGAACCGACTGGTTGCCGAAGCAGACCGGGTTATTTTGACGGGCGGAATTATTTTCCATTACAATGCCGGCTTCGGCGGCGGCCGTAAGAGCATTCTGCCGGGCATTAGTTCAATCAAAACGATCCGGCAAAATCACTTGCTGGGCCTCAGCAAAGAAGTGGGAAAGGGTACCGACCCCCGTTCGGCCTCACGCATCACTAAGGGCAATCCGGTGCACGAAGATATGATGGAAATTGCCGGTTTTGTTCAACCGGATTTTATCATTAATATGGTACCGACGCCAGACAGCAAATTTGCCGGGATTTTCGCCGGGAACTGGGTTTCCGCCTGGATGGCGGGGTGTGAATTGGTAGACAAGGTGTATGGCGTGGAAATCGACGCGCTGGCCGACATCGTTATTTCGACCGCCGGCGGCTATCCTAAGGATATCAACTTGTATCAAACCGGCAAAACGATGGATAATGCCCTGTATGCCGTGAAAATAGGCGGTGCGGTTATTATTTTAAGCGAATGCCCGGATATTTATGAGCCGCTGGAATTTTCGCAGTGGTTCCAATATGAGGGCAAAGTTGGCTTGGATACCGCATTGCGGAAAGATTTTGCGATTCCCGGCTGGGTTGCGTTAAAAGAAGTGGAGTGCAGCGACCACGCGACCTATATTCTTGTTACGCAGAAAGAAAACGCTGATTTTGTCGCTAAAACCGGCATGATCGCAGCGACTACGATCGAAGAGGCCCTCGAGGTTGCCAGAACGAAATGCGGCGTCGAGAAGCCGATGTATACGCTTATGCCGCAAGGGGCCAATACACTGCCCATTTTACGAAAATAATATACGATCCTTTTTACTGCGAAAACTCCATACCAAAATCGGGAGTTTTCGCAGTGTTTTTATGTGAAATTAGTAACTTGCACAATAAGAAGTCGATGGGTATTTAGATGAGTTGGAAATCGTCGGGACAGCTGTGGAAAGGCAATTCGAGCACGTGGAAATTTACTATAGGACGTTCTAATAACAATAAGAAAATTTACATTTTTTCAGTTTAATTATTGCAATCTGGTACTAAGAATGATACAATCTAACTGTATCATATTATGGTATAGTGTACTACAATATAGTACAAAATGCATGGAGAAATGAAAGGGGACATTGGAACAATGCAATTATTGGATGGGAATAAGATCGCAGCGACCATCAAACAAGAAGTTATCGACGGCGTGAGTGCTTTGCGCGAACAACACGGGGTTACGCCTGGCCTTGCCGTAATCATTGTGGGTGAAGATCCGGCTTCCAAAGTCTATGTCGGACGCAAACACAAAGCTTGCGAAGAAATCGGTGTGTATTCAGAGGTTATCAAAATGCCTGCGGAAACAACCGAGGAAGAGTTGCTCGCTACATTAGACGGTTTAAACCAAAATCCGAAAATTCACGGCATCCTTGTACAGTTGCCTTTGCCTAAGCACATTAATACAGAACGTGTTCTTGACCAGATCCGTCCGGATAAGGACGTCGATGGGTTCCATCCTCTGAATGTGGGCAATCTCAGCATCGGCAGGGAAGGATTGGTTCCCTGCACTCCGCACGGCGTTATCAAAATGCTGGAAATCTGCGGTATTCAGACGGAAGGAAAACGCGCCGTTGTCATTGGCCGCAGCAATATCGTTGGGAAACCGATGGCGAATCTGCTATTATCCAGAAACGCCACTGTGAATATTTGCCATTCAAGAACGCAGGATCTGGCGTCCGTATGCCGCGAAGCCGACATTCTGGTTGCCGCAATCGGCAAACCAAACTTTGTCACTCCGGACATGGTGAAACCAGGCGCTACCGTTATCGATGTAGGTATTAACCGGGTCGACAGCAAACTGGTTGGTGATGTTAATTTCGATGCCTGCAAAGAGGTAGCGGGAGCGATGACCCCTGTTCCTGGCGGCGTAGGGCCGTTGACCATTGTTATGTTACTCTTCAATACGTTGAAAGCTACGAAACTGCAGTTAGGTCTGCAGTAAAGGAGATGTAAGTTGAAATGAAAGAAATGCCGAACCGATGGCTGATCGCGATTATGGGAACGTTGTTGCAACTTGCCCTCGGAACCGTGTATGCCTGGAGTTTTTTCCAGCAGCCGGTAATGGCAGCCGGGAAATGGACCAACTCCCAAGCCGCTTGGGCGTTTAGCCTGGCGATCTTTTTCCTTGGTCTTGCCGCGGCCTGGGGTGGAATCAATCTCCCCAAATACGGCCCCCGGAAATTGGCAATGAGCGGCGGCGTCTTGTTTAGTCTTGGCTATTTGATTGCCGCGTACGCCTTATTCATTAAAAGTCTTCCGTTACTATATGTTGGATATGGACTGGTTGGCGGAATTGGCTTGGGCCTTGGCTATGTAACGCCGGTAGCGACCGCGGCGAAGTGGTTTCCGGATAAGAAAGGGTTTATTACCGGGATGGTTGTCATGGGATTTGGCTTCGGCGCGCTCATGATGGCCAAAATTCTCGCTCCGCTGATCATGGCGATGACCGGCGGAAATCTTGTCCTGGTATTCTCCTCGATCGGGATTGTGATGCTGTTTGTTACTTTGCCGGCCGGCTATTGCCTGGTAAATCCGCCGGCGGGTTTTGTACCGAAAGGGTATACGCCGCCTGCTGCCCAAGGACCCGCACAAGGTTCCCAGGAAACGATCAGTGCGGCGCAGTGCGTAAAATCCGGCAAGTTTTTGCTGATGTGGATCGTATTTTTCATGAATATCACCGCAGGGATTATGTTTATTGGGTTCCAATCCCCCTTGCTGCAAGACTTGTTGAAAAAGACGATGGATCCAGCGACGCTGCGTGATCCGCAAGTGATCGCCGGTCTCGCGGCGGCCGGGGCAACGTTGATTGCGATCAGCTCGATTTTCAACGGGGTAGGCCGGTTTTTCTGGGGCGGTTTGTCGGATAAGATTGGCCGCATTCAAACGTTCCGGATCCTGCTCGGCAGCCAACTGCTGGTGTTTATTGCCCTCTTGTTTGTCAACAGTCCGCTGCTGTTTGGCGTTCTGGTCTGTTATGTCCTGTTATGCTACGGCGGAGGTTTCGGTTCCATGCCGTCGTTTGTTCTTGATGTGTTTGGCCTGAAACACATGCCGGTTGTGTACGGGAGCATTTTGACAGCGTGGGGCTGCGGCGGAATTGTCGGGCCGCAGATCGTCGCTTTTTTAAAAGATAATTTTGCTGCCCAGGCAGCGCAGTACACGTTCATTTGTGCAGCGGGCCTGTTATTCATCGGTCTTCTTGTTACCTTCGTATTGAACAATCATAAATTTTCCCCCAGCCGAAACGGATAAAAGACGGCTTAGTGCTTGCATCGGTAAACCGTACTTATTACAATGAATGAGTGCGGAAGAATAAAAAAACATAATAAGGTGGAGGTTTGTACACATGAAAAGTGATGTGGAAATTGCTCAAGAAGCACAAATGAAAGCCATTACAACGGTTGCTGCAGAGCTCGGTCTCAGCGAAGAAGAGGTTGAACTCTACGGCAAATATAAAGCAAAAGTTTCCCTTGATGCTTGGGATCGTTTAAAAGACCGTCCGAACGCCAAACTCGTTTTGGTCAGCGCCATCAACCCGACTCCGGCCGGCGAAGGCAAAACAACCACTACGGTTGGCCTTGGCGATGCATTGCGCCAATTAGGGAAAAAAGTAGTCATTGCTCTGCGCGAGCCGTCCCTTGGACCGTGCTTCGGTGTAAAAGGCGGCGCTGCCGGCGGCGGTTACGCGCAAGTTGTACCGATGGAAGACATCAACCTGCATTTTACCGGTGACATCCACGCTGTAACAACGGCGAACAATCTGTTGGCGGCCGTGATTGACAATCATATCCATCATGGCAACGTATTGGGAATTGACCCCCGTCGGATTACCTGGCGCCGGGTTATGGACCTCAACGAGCGCGCGCTGCGTCAAATCGTTTGCGGTTTGGGCGGTAAAGCGAATGGTATTCCCCGCGAAGGCGGTTTCGATATTTCGGTAGCTTCTGAAATGATGGCGATCCTCTGTCTGGCTTCTGATCTTGACGACATGAAGCAACGGATTAACCGCATCATTGTCGCTTACACCTATGATAACAAACCGATTACGGTAGCTGACCTGAATGTTGCCGGCGCATTGACGCTGCTGTTCAAAGACGCCATTAAACCGAACTTGGTACAAACGTTGGAAAATACTCCTGCTTTCATTCATGGCGGCCCGTTCGCGAATATCGCCCATGGCTGCAACAGCGTCATGGCTACGAAATTCGCGCTCAAAATGGCGGACGTCGTAGTTACGGAAGCCGGCTTTGGCGCCGATCTGGGAGCAGAAAAATTCATGGATATCAAATGCCGTTTTGCCGGCATCCAGCCTGATGCCGTCGTTCTTGTAGCAACGATCCGGGCGTTGAAATCCCATGGCGGCGTAGCGAAAGCCGATCTGGGCAAAGAAAACATGGCTGCCTTGGAAAAAGGGATGGCCAACCTCATCAAACATATCGAAAACGTACAAAAATTCGGCCTGAACGCCGTTGTTGCAATCAATGCGTTCCCGACCGATACGGCGCAAGAATTGGCCTGGGTGGAAGAAGCCTGCCGGAAAATGGGCGCTTCTGTGGCCTTGTCCGAAGTTTGGGCCAAAGGCGGCGAGGGCGGACAAGCCCTGGCTAACGAAGTCTTGGCTGCTATGGAAAAACCGAGCAATTTTCGGTTCCTCTACGACGAGAAACTGCCGATCAAAGAGAAAATCGCGGCCATTGCCAAAGAAATCTATGGCGCAGACGGCGTAAATTATGCTCCGGCAGCAGAAAAGGCGATTGCCGAACTCACTGCTCTTGGCTTTGATAAAACACCGATTTGTATCGCGAAAACGCAATACTCCTTCAGCGACGATGCAGCAAAAATTGGCCGCCCGTCGAATTTCAGCATCACGGTTCGTGAGATCCGCGTGTCTGCTGGCGCCGGCTTCCTAGTAGCGGTAACCGGTGATATCATGACGATGCCGGGCTTGCCGAAAAAACCGGCAGCCGAAGTTATGGATATTGATAACAGAGGGAAAATCACCGGCTTGTTCTAA
>CAYUNV010000051.1:0-13997 GCA_964446265.1 uncultured Negativicutes bacterium
TTATTCCCAAAATATTGCCAATATATTTTCACCTTTGTACGGAGATTACATTGTACTCAAGGGGGCTATTATGCGAGAAAATACTAACATCGAATGGCTGACACAATGTATCAAAGAAATCGAAAACGGCTGAGGCCAAAATCAGCTTTTTGCGCAAATATTTGCCCGGTCGGATACCTTCTATTGAACAGCTATGATACAATCTATATGAGGCTTTGTTGAAAAACAAAACTGGCCTCAACCCATTTATATGGGTTGAAGCCAGTTTTCTTATGCAGAAAATATAGGGGGATAATCATGATGGATCAAATCAGCATAGAAATGCTTAGTTTTATACTGGGGGCAGGTTTTGTGGCCGCTTTCATCGATTCGGTTGTTGGCGGCGGCGGTTTAATTTCCATGCCGGCACTGCTATTAACAGGATTGCCGCCTGTTGTCGTATTAGGAACTAACAAACTCGCTTCCGTCTGCGGATCCAGTACAAGCAGCATCTCCTTTCTCCGCTCCGGCAAAATGAACCTCGGATTGGTCAAATATCTTTTTCCTTTATCTTTAATCGGTTCGATACTAGGGGCGTATACAGTAAGGCTAATTCCGCCCGCATTTTTAAAACCGTTAGTGATCGTCATGCTGATTTTAGTGGCCATTTACACCGTTTTAAAAAAGGATTGGGGCGATGAGTCCACTTATCAGGGGATCAATAACCGGATTGGCATCCTAGGCGGCTGCGCCGCCTTTGTATTGGGCTTTTACGACGGTTTTTTCGGCCCGGGAACAGGATCCTTTCTAATCTTCGTCTTCTTAATGCTTGGTTTTGATTTTGTCGTAGCTGCCGGCAATGCTAAGGCCCTCAATTTGGCCAGCAACCTGGGAGCCGTGATAACCTTTTTATTGGCGGGCTCGGTCAATTATATTTACGGCATCAGCATGGGTGTCGCTATGATCATTGGCGCCATTGCCGGCTCCAGGGTCGCTATTGCCAAAGGCGCAACGTACGTAAGGCCATTGTTTATTTCCATCACAGCAATCTTAATTGGAAAACAATTATGGGATGTGCTGCATTAAGTAAATATAAAGAACGCACTCTTCCCTACCGCACAAAAGCCTCAACTTCCTTATCTATTAAAGGAGTTGAGGCTTTTTTCATCTATTCACGCCAAGATGTTCGCTGTTACTTAAGCGGTTTTTTGTATGTTTCCTCGGCTAAAAAGGCTACCACCAAAAAAGTCAAGGTGGCTCCGCCAATCAGGTAATAGGTCGGCGCCAGGTTGTTTCCGGTAGTGGAAATCAACCAAGTGGCGACAAACGGCGCCGTTCCGCCGAAAGCGGCAACAGCAAAGTTGTAACCGACGCCGATTGCGCTGCAGCGAACATGGGTCGGGAAGATTTCAGGGATGAATACCGTTGCCCCGCCGCAAATCAAGGCCTGAAGCAATGCTAACACCATTATGACAAAGAATAATACCCCGGTCGTTTGTACGGTGCTCATAAGGTAAAATAGGGGGTATGACAGCACGATAAACCCAGCCGCCGCTGTCATCATTACCGGCTTACGGCCGATCCGGTCCGCCAGCATGCCGGCAAAAGGAATCGCGATCATAAAGATAATCAAGAGGACCGTATTGAAGGACATTCCGACCCATAAAGGATACTTAAGAACCTTGGCAATATACGTCGGCATATAAGCCATGGTTACCCAGTAAGAAATGGTCCAGCCAATAACAACGCCAATATTCACAACGGTTTCCCGCCGGTATTTCTTGAACAGCTCTACGACCGGCATGTCGGCAACTTCATGTGACTGCGCCGCTTCTTGATACCTTGGCGTCTCTTCCACCTTGGAGCGGACATACATGCCGAACAAGGCAATCAATAAACCGCTCCAAAAAGGAATTCTCCAGCCCCAGGCATAAAGCGCTTCCGTTGACAAAACAGCGGTTAATATCGTCCCTAGTGCCGACCCCAGCAACAGGCCTACGGCGATGCTGAACTGGGACCAACTGACAATGAACCCCCGGTTCTTTTCCGTTCCGTATTCCGCCAGAAAGGACATGCAACTGCCCCATTCTCCCCCTGTAGAAATCCCTTGTAATAAACGGAGAGATGCCAACAAAATCGGCGCCCACACACCAATTTGGGCATAGGTTGGCAAACAACCGATAGCAAAAGTACTGACGCCCATTAAAATGACCGTCACAGCCAGCGCCTTGCGCCGTCCCGCCTTATCGGCATAGTGGCCGAAGATGAGCCCGCCAAGCGGCCGCATCACGAAACCTACGCCAAATACAATGAACGTAAGCATCAGTGACGTCAATGAATCTTTGGACGGAAAAAACAACGAAGAAATAATGGCCGCAAAATAACCGTACAATCCATAGTCGAACCATTCGAGTGCATTGCCGATCGAACCGGCAAGTACAGCCCTTGCCATGCTTTGCTTCGGCTTTGTTGGCTCTATTTTTTTACAACAAGCTTCCATACATGTTCCCCTTTCTCAACTCTTAATACTCTGCAAACCTCTTAGCGGACAACCACGCCGTCTTTTACCACTTTAACAATTTTATCGCGGAAATTCAAATCCTCTAACGGATTCACAGACAATAACAATAGATCGGCTTTCATCCCCTCTTCTAAACAGCCAACATTTTTCAGTCCCAACGCTTCCGCAGCGTTTACGGTAGCTGCACGCAACACGTCTTGCTTGCTCATCCCCAGTTCATGCATCACAAGAAGTTCGTCGAAATACATTTCTTCGGGCAAACGCGGCGAATACCCATCGGTACCTGCAGCGATTTTCACGCCTTTTTCTATGGCCTTGCGGAAATTCACAAAATGAGCGGTATGCAATTGTTTAGCCTTCGCAACGGCATATTCCGGCGTTCCCGTATTATCCGCCTCTGCCAGGCGTTTGAATACCATCAGCGTTGGCACCAGATACGTTCCTTGTTTAATAAAGATGTCCCATGCCTCTTCCGTCGCCAGATTGCCATGTTCAATCGTATCCACACCGGCTTGCAACGCATTGAAAATTCCGGATACTCCTTCGGCATGCGCGGCCACTTTTACGTTACGCTTATGGGCTTCTTCCACCGCTACCGCCATTTCTTCCACTGTCATCTGCGGCGATGCCGGCTCCTCGCCTTCCGTATAGACCCCGCCGGAAGCCATGACCTTGATCACATCGACGCCCTTTTTCAATAAGGTCCGGACGGATTTCCGCACTTCATCCACGCCATCGGATTCCATGCCGATCGTGTAGACGTGGCCTCCCGTCATACAAACAGGGGGGCCGGAAATCAGCAAATTCGGTCCCATAACAATCCCTTTGCGGATCGCTTCCCGGACGGCGAAACCTACATTTCGCGGCGAACCGGTGTCCCGGACAGTGGTAATGCCCAATTCCAACGTTTCTCTGGCATGTTTCGCCATCCTTAAGGCCATTAATTCATCATCCATATGCAGGATTTCGGCATTGGGATCATCGCTGCCGTCCCAAACGAGATGCACATGGCAGTCAATCAACCCTGGCAAAATATACAGGCCCTGAGCGTCAATAACAACTTCCGTGTCCATGGACGGACAATGATCTTGATAAATTTCCTTTATTGTTCCCTGCTCAACTAATACATGAACCTGCGAAAGCGGGTTGCCTGATTTCACATCAACCAGCGTTGCGTTTTTGATCAACATAATTTGACCTCCAAATAAGTTAATTACCCTTCATTATATAAAGCCATAAATGGATTGGCAACAGTATACAGATAAATTTTGTAAAGAATTTGTTTTTGAGATGCACGTATGTCTTTCATATGAAAATCTATACGTTCTGATTTAAAACAAAAACTCCTGCAAAATCCACACGGGACCCGACAGGAGTTTATTGTCCACCCTAAATTCTATATCATGCGATGAACTTTATTATAAGCGGCTCTGCTTTTTTAGCTCTTCAACCCGGTACCTTCATCCGCACCCAACATGATATTCATACATTGCACCGCTGCCCCGGATGCCCCTTTGCCCAGATTATCAAAGCGGGTAACTACCATTATCCGCTCATTTGTCCCGAACACAAACAAGTCGATCCGGTTGGTATCATTGCACGTTTCGACCGGGAAAAAGCCGTCTTCCAGTTTAGCCGACGTATCGTACGGCATAACCTGTATGAATTTTTCGCCGGCATAATACTCGGCAAAGAAATCTCTGACTTCCGCCGCTCCCATGGTTTTGTTAAACAAACGAGGAACCAGCGGCAAAGTAACGCCCATTCCTTTATAGTAGTTAGCCACGATTGGCACAAAAACAGGTTGGTACTGCAGTCCCGTGATATATTGCATTTCCGGCAAATGTTTATGCTGTAAGTGCAGCGCATAAGGGCGCGGGCTATTCAAGTTGCCCGCAAAATCAGGACTCTCGTATTTTTTTATTAACGATTTCCCGCCACCGCTATAACCGGTTAACGAGGTACAAGTCACTGGATAATCAGCCGAAACAATGCCAGCTTTCACAAGCGGATACATCCCGACAATAAAGCCGGTTGCATGGCAGCCCGGGTTTGCCACCCGACGGGAATGTTTTATTTTTTCCCTCTGCTCGCGGCTCAATTCAGGCAAGCCATACGTCCAACCCGGCTGAACCCGATGGGCGGTACTGGCATCGATTACCCGCGTTGTATCATTGGTGATTAATGAGACCGCTTCGCGCGCTGCCGCATCCGGCAGACAAAGAAAAACCAAATCGGCACTATTCAACAGCCGTCTCCGTTCTTCTGTGTCTTTTCGTTTTTCCGGATCAATACATAAGCAATCAATATCGGTACGTTTTGATAAATACTCATTGATTTTTAATCCAGTCGTGCCTTCCTGTCCATCCACAAAAACTTTATGTTTCATTAATTTTCATCCTTTTTCTATTGCTTATTAATTATTTTATGCGTATTCACCGCATAACTCATGAATAACTCATTTCCATTATATAGCGGTTTATCCTATCCCGCAACGTCGTAGTCTTGAAGGATTTTCGGCTCCTATGTGAGACTCTCGATCGACAGCATAAGAAAACCGCAAAAAGCGGCGTTATCTACCTGTAGAGAAGCATCTGCCTTTTGTTTCAACTGTCTGATTTGCTCGCGATACGTCTTATAGAAGGCAAAGGTCGGAGTTGAACTGTATTGAAGGCCTGTTAATTCAAAGTATTCAATGATTCGTTTCGCGGTGGTCGGTTTTACAAAAACCTCCTCGTCCGGTCGAAAATAGATACCATACACGGTTAACAATGGCCACTTCGCCAGTTTATACTTACCCAGCAAATCAGCCATCAGTTCAAAACCAGCCTCCTGGTCGCCGTGCAAAAATTCCTTCAATCCCTGAGCTAATTGTTCTTTTTCCCGGCCGGTTATACTGTTCACGAACTCCTTGAATTTCGGTTTTTCAAACACGGAGATCAGCGATGACTGGCTGACGATTTTGGACATAGCGGCAACAATGTTGTCCGGGCTTTCAAACTGTTCCAGCGCAAAACTGTCATGCGCCATTTTTTTCATTTTTTCTACTTTGTGCTTTTTCGTGATGGCAATCATCTGGGCATCAGAAAATCCGTCAGGATACCGACGAGAAAAGCGGTCTTGCGCTTCTTTCAATTTCAATTTATTCACAGCCTCATCTCCCCCCTTAAAATCAGATCCTCTCTTCGCTCGATGATCAGCTTTCCTTGTATCCATACCTGCTTGACAGTCAGATCCGGACTTAACCGCACGAAGGTTGCGTCTTTTCCCGCTTCTAAACTGCCCAACCGGTGTGCAAGGTTTAAAGAACGGGCCGGATTAAGCGATGCGAAACGAACGGCTTCAGGCAGCGGGCGTTTCAGCACCTGGACCATTGTCTTCAGTCCTTGTAATAATGGATAGGCGCTGCCGGCAATCGTACCGTCCGCTAACCGGGCTGTTCCATTTTTCACCGTCGTGATCTGCCCGCCCAGCTCATATTCCCCTTCCGGCATCCCTACGGAACGGGTGCCATCGGATACAAGAACCACTTTATCCGGCGGCTTAAGACGGAATGCAAGTTCCAAAATAGCCGGATGAATATGGACGCCGTCGGCAATCAATTCCAGTTCTATATCAGAATTCAGTAATCCCTCAGTCATCGGCCCCGGCTGGCGATGATGTATCCCCGGCATTGCATTAAAAGCATGTGTGATGCGCCGCACCCCCATCGCCGCCGCACCAGACATCGCCGCATAACCTGCGGCCATATGACCGGCCGACGGAATCATACCATGGCGTTGGCAGACCGCAAGCAAAACTGCCATATCCATACGATCGACGGCAAACGTAAGGATCCGAATTAGGCCAGGATACATCTGCACCAAGCGGGACAAAACTGCAGTATCCCCGTCGGGGCTCTCCGGCGGGATATACTGGCCACCATGAGCGCCTTTATAAGCAGGCGTTAAGAAAGGGCCTTCCAGATGGACGCCTAATAATTCCGCTTGCCCCAAATGGTTTGCTTGTTTTTGCCCTGCAACAAGGTTCTTGAGCACGGCTAATAATTGGTCTTCAGAGCCGGACATGGTCGTAGCGAGAAAAGCGGTAGTTCCTTCCCGCAGCAGCGCCTGCCGCAATGTGGTTAGACTTTCAGCAGTGCCGTCCATGATATCACAGCCGCCGGCGCCATGGACATGGGTATCGATGAGTCCGGGGATCATAAAATCACCGGCAAAAGAGCAACTGTCAGGATCTTGTTCCCCGATAAGGTTACAGCCAACCTCATCGATAACCCCATCAACAATCCGCATATCACAATCAATTGCAATACGATCCGGCAAAACAATGGCAGCATGACGTATCAATTGGTTCAATGCTATTCCTCCTAACGAACACACCCCTGTTAAAAATTTTCAATCAACAGGCTGGGCAATGTACAAAATCCCGTTCCCCGCAGAAATGGTCTGTTCTTCCGATCGCTTCCTGATTTGCCAGCAGTCGCCATTCGTAATGACGACAGGAGTACTCAACGCTTTGCCGGAAGAACGCAATACATCCAGCTCCAGTTCGATGAGGGGATCCCCTTGTTTCACCTTCTGGCCTTGTTCAACCAAGAGATGGAACCCCTGGCCATTCAAGGCTACAGTATCGATACCAACATGGATCAAACACTCCAGCCCTGCTTCGGAACGAAGACCGATGGCATGCTGTGTAGAGAATGCGGCAACAACTTCGCCTGTAAAAGGAGCCAGTACGGTTCTTGAGGTCGGCTCAATGGCCATTCCGTCGCCAAGCATTTTTTGTGCAAAAACAGGGTCAGGCACCTGTTCCAGTGAGAGCGTCCCGCCGTCCAGAGGCGAAAAGACAACTACTTCCTTGCTGTCCTCAGACGCAGTGGACGGTTGATTGCTTGAAAATAATGCAGAAATTTTATTAAACAATGCGTATCCCTCTCTTTGTACACCAATTAGTCGACAGGACCGGCCCGCAGGGCCAGTGCCTTGGCCACAAAACCGCGGCCTTCTTGTAACAACCGAGTTGCCTCTTCCGCCGAAACTCCTGCCAAAATCATAACAATCGCTAATTTTGCGGAACCGCCGGCAGCTTGTAACGCTTCTTCCGCCTGAACGGGACTCACTCCGGCGGCCAAGGAAACGATCCGGTTGGCCCGCTCCCTTAACTTTTGGTTCGTTGCCTGGACATCCACCATCAAGTTGCTATAGACCTTGCCCAACTGAACCATGGTGGCGGTGGTCAGCATATTGAGCACCATTTTCTGGGCTGTTCCCGCTTTCATCCGCGTCGAGCCCATAATGACTTCCGGCCCTGTTAACACAGTTAAACTAGACTCTGCAACTCTGCCCATCTCTGAATCCGGACTGCAGGTTAAAGCCACGGTTTTACATCCCAGGGCCCTTGCATAACGCAGACCGCCGATGACATAGGGAGTCCGTCCGCTAGCGGCGATACCGATTACGATATCCGTAGTGTTGAGTTGCTTGCTTTGCAAATCTTCCGCCGCCAAGGTATCTGAATCCTCAGCCCCTTCTACCGCCCGTAAAATCGCCGGCGTTCCACCGGCAATAAGTCCCTGCACCAGTTCCGGATCGGTTCCGTAAGTCGGCGGACACTCTGTGGCATCCAAAATTCCGATCCGCCCGCTGGTCCCGGCCCCAAGGTAAAACAACCGTCCACCCGACTGTATCGCCGCAACAATACAGTCGACAACTTTCGCAATTTCCGGCAAAATCTTTTGCACGGCTAGTGCCACTTTTTGGTCTTCCCGGTTGATCAGTTCTACAATTTTCAGGCTGGATTGATAATCAATATGCATCGTGTCCAGATTACGAGTTTCCGTTAATAGGTTTTCAAGCTTCATGGGCAACAAACTCCTTTAACCGAAAGGCCGCGCCCGGCCTGATATAGTCCAGCAAAAAAAGTTCTTCCTGGATCACCTGTGCCGCCAAATTAACGCGCGGATCCGCCGGCAAAGAAGAGCGAACGACCTGCATTTCTCCGTTGTAGCGAAGATATTTTTCGTTGTCGATCGTTACCGCTCCCGGCTTACGCAGTTTGCTTGTCCTTGCTGGAATAACAGCCTGGCATAAACTGCGGGCCTCTTGGGAACGAATGACCCACTCCCCGGGATCCGTACGATTGGTATGAGCAGCGAATAAAATCTCCCGCTCGGCCAACGAAATGTCTTTCTCTACGTGGACCTGCAATTCAATGCAGCTTGGATCAAGACTAGCCACAGAAACCAACTCCTCTTCCGTAGCCAAAGGATCACCAAAAAGCAGTCCGTCGACCAGTTGTGAGGCTATCAATTCTTTGGCTGCCAACTGCGGAGAAACAAAGCGATGCTTTTCCAACGTGGGCAGGCCGGCAAAGATCGGTCCGCGCGGACAACTCGGGGATGGAATAAAGGCCAATACGGGGATCTTATAATCACGCAGCAGTTGGCAACGTTCGGCAAACAGTGCAAAAGACAAGCCTGTCTCCGGACGGGGGTAATAATTATGACAAGCCCGCAACCGGCTTACATCGGCTTTGGCTACATCAATTTGCTGCAGAATAGTTGGCGTGATCGTGCTGGCATTGATTTCAATATCCATTTCGCCCGATACACTTAGTGCAGCTATTTGGGCCGGTGAAAACCCGTCATCCAGGCGGATAGCTGATAAGCCTATTTTTTTCAGAGCAGAACAATCCGCCAGTGTAGCACCCAATAGTTCACAAGCCCGGGGAGAAATATCCGCAGTAATTGAGTAGCCTAAATCCACAGCATACGCGGTAAACTGGGTGAACTCACTGACCAGCACAGCCGCATCGGCTTCCGGGATGTGCAAGGAAGTAAACAGGCGGGTGTATCCGTACGTCCGGGCAAGGTCCAAATAACTTTGGATCGTTTCAAGGGAAGCCCCCAGGCCGATATAGGCCGATATCCCTTTTTCCCACATATCATGCGCCCCCTTCGGCCTGCTGGACAGGTTCTTCTTTCATATCCTCAAACCCCGCGAACCAGGTAATGATGAAACCTGCGGCATACGCAATCAAGATTCCAAATACGTAATCGACTATATGGCCAGGCTTGATCAGAAAAGTCAACGGCAATCCCGATAGCCCAAGGGCAATCGAATTCACCTGCATGACCGCTTGAAACGCTCCGCCAAAACCGGCGCCAATACACGCCGTAATAAACGGACGGCCAAGCGGCAAAGTGACGCCGAAGATCAGCGGCTCCCCTATGCCCAGCATACCAACCGGCAGCGCTCCTTTAATGATTTCCTTTAATCGGCTGTTTTTCGTTTTCAAATATACGGCAGCAGCAGCTCCCACTTGTCCGGCGCCGGCCATCGCCAAAATGGGCATGAGCGGGTTGGCCTTTTGGATATTTAAAAACTCCATATGCACAGGTACCAATCCTTGGTGGAGGCCGGTCATGACAACCGGAAGGAACGTTCCGGCGAGAATAAAGCCGACCACCGATCCGCCCATTTCCAGCAGATATTTAAACAGACCAATGATGCCGTCCGATAATACCCCGCCGATGGGCTGCAATACATAGAAACAGGCGAATCCGCCAATCAACAAGGTAACCAGCGGCGTGACCACAATATCCAGCGCCTTCGGCACAACCCGGCGGACTTGCTTCTCCACCACAGTCATAAACCAAGCGACAAGGATCACACCAAATAAACCGCCCCGGCCGGGAACAAGAGCCATGTCATTGATGGTTATAGAGGCAATGGCCGGATTGATAATCAAAATTCCCGCCAATCCGCCGATCGCCGGTGTACCCGAAAATTCCTTAGCCGTATTCATGCCGACAAAAATACCAAGGTAAGAAAAAAAGCCCCAGCCGATCACATTCAAGATGGTCACAAAATTGCTTTGCGGGTCAACGCCCGCTTGGATCGCAATATTAGTTAACCCGGCCACCATACCCGAACCGACAATGGCCGGGATCAGAGGCACAAAAATCGCCGCCAGTTTACCCAGAAACAGTTTCAGCGGTGTACGATTTTTCTCCTTAATCTGGCTTTGTAAAACACTGACTTTTTCCTTCTTCGCTCCGGTTGCCGTTGCTATTTCCGCCGCCACCTTGCCCACAACTCCCGGGCCAAGGACAATTTGTAATTGATCCGGCGCATCAACAACTCCGAGTACCCCGCTCTGTTTTTTTAAGGCAGGCAAATCGAATTTCGACTTGTCAATGAGCGTAAGGCGCAGACGGGTCATACAGTGAGCCACAGCGCCGATATTCTCCTGGCCGCCGACCAATCGCTGAATTTCCTGCGCCAATTCTTGTTCTTTTGTCACGTTTTCACACCCCATGTATGCTGATCTAAAACCTTGCAACTTCACTTTTCCAGTATTATGATAAATGAAGGATTACAGAAAAAATTGAGTTAAAAGGCGGTATTGATTGTGGAGGACATAACCGTTTTAGCCGTAGATGCCGGCGGCACAGGCTGCCGCGCAGCACTCTGCAATGGAACTGGACGTATCCCGGCTTATGCCCAGGGCAATTCCTGTAACTATCATAGTATTGGCAGTGAAAGGGCCAAGGAGAACCTGCTTTTGTTATTCACTGCCCTTGCTAAAAAACAACCATTGCACATCAATTGCGTAGTGTTAGGTTTAGCCGGCCTGGACACAAAAAAAGATGAAATGGCCCTGACCTCCATTGTAAAGCAAGCATTGGCTGACGCAAAGATAACGGCCGATGCCATCCATTTATGCAATGATGCCATGCTGACCTTAAAAGGGTCCATCGGCCGGAATAATGGCGTATTAATCGCAGCTGGAACCGGTTCCATTGCCTGCGGCATCACCAAAGAAGGTTTGGAGACCCGCGTAGGCGGCTGGGGCCATCTGATTGGCGATGAAGGAAGCGGCTATTCCATCGGCAAAGCTGCGATCACGCATGTTCTCAAAAGCTATGACGGTCGGGAAAAACCGTCCGTCCTTTCCATGGCAATCTTAAAGGAACTATCCTGTGCCAATGAAGAAGATTTGGTGCAGTGGGTGTATAGCTCACGTTTCTCTGTCGCCCAAGTTGCCGCTTTAACACCAAGCATCGTACGGCTGGCAGAAGAAGGTGACGAGCAAGCGGAAATTATAGTTCTATGCGCTTGCCAGGAACTTAAAAATATGGCTTTTACTGTCCTGAAAAAGTTAGATTTGCTTACCGAAGAAACCAGCTTGATTTTAACCGGTGGCGTACTAAAAAATCTGTTTATCCGCCGTCAGCTTATGAAACAGCTGGCTGCTACTGGTCCTGGATTACAGGCGCTTGATCTAAATTGCCCGCCCATCTGCGCCGGCCTCCGTTATGGACTAATGCGGATGGGAATTGGCCATGAACTATTATTACACCAACTGGCAGCACAATTACAGGTTTTCCCCTTCGCCGAGCCCGCTGGCAATTAAATCGGCCAGCGTTTGTACCGCCTTGTCTTCGTCTGCTCCCTCGGCCCAAATTGTCAGCACCGTTCCTTGGGTTGCGCCCAAGGTCATCACACCGAGCACACTTTTGGCATCGATTTGCTGATCTTCTTTACAAATTTTTATAGTAGTGCCTTGAAATTGGTTTGCAGCTTTCACAAGTTGAGCTGCCGGCCGGGCATGAAGTCCCGATGAGTTCAGCAGCGTTACCTCAGTTTGTTTCATCGTTTACCACCTCATCTAATCCCCATATTTTGAAAAATCTTAGTCACACTGAAAGAAAAATTTCCCCATATAAAAAGGATTTCATAGAACAGTATTGAAAATCATTAGGAAAAGAACCGCACGAAAACGATTCGGCACAGCCGAAAAAAGGAGCGAATAGGATGAACTACCAAGAAGTACTTCAAAATGCCCGAACCTGTATTGGTAATTACTGCAAAGCATGCAATGTCTGCAACGGTATTGCCTGTAAAAACAGCATCCCGGGCCCCGGCGCGAAAGGCATTGGGGACACAGCCATCCGCAACTATCAAAAATGGCAGGAAATTCGTGTCAATATGGACACATTGTGTGAAAACAGGCCAGTCGATACAACATTAAAATTATTCGGTCAAACATTTAAATATCCTTTCTTTGCCGGTCCTGTTGGTGCGGTAAATATGCACTACAGTGATAAATTCAACGATATGACATACAATGATATTCTGGTTTCGGCCTGCATGGAAAACGGAATAGCGGCCTTCACCGGCGATGGTACAAACCCGCAAGTTATGGAGAGCGCTACAGCGGCAATAGCAAAGGTGAACGGTTGCGGTGTTCCCACCATTAAGCCCTGGAATATCGATATTATTAAAGAGAAAATAGAGTTAGTACGTAAGGCGGGTGCTTTTGCTGTTGCCATGGATATCGATGCAGCCGGACTGCCGTTTCTAAAAAACATGACCCCTCCGGCCGGCGCCAAATCAATCGAAGAACTTCGCCGCATTTCGGAACTCGCAGAAATTCCGTTTATCGTAAAAGGAATTATGAGCAGTAAAAGCGCACTGAAAGCAAAAGAAGCAGGCGCAAAAGCCATCGTCGTCTCTAACCACGGCGGCAGGGTGCTGGATCAATGTCCATCAACGGCTGAAGTATTGCCGGAAATTGCAGGGGCGGTCGGAAATGAGATGAAAATTCTGGTTGATGGCGGCATCCGCACCGGTACCGATATTTTCAAAGCGCTGGCACTGGGTGCCGACGGCGTGCTGATCTGCCGCACGTTTGTAACCGCCCTGTATGGCGGCGAGAAAGAAGGCATCCGCATTTATATTGAAAAACTGGCTGAAGAGCTCAAAGACACGATGGCGATGTGCGGCGCCTTCAGTTTATGTGAAATTACAAGAGATATGGTCCGTAGGTAATAAATCACAAGAAGTCATTACGAAAAAACAGCCTCAACCTTTGCAGATAAGCAGAGATTGAGGTTGTTTTTCTTTTGCAACAGCAATTCAACATTGTTAATTTTTAGAAAAACAAATGTGTTTCTCGGCATCGGCCTTGGCACGGTACATTGCCGTATCCGCACTCTGAATAATCACATCCACCGAATCACCATGATCCGGATATATGGCTATGCCAATGCTGGCCGATACAATCAAGCGATGTTCTCCCACTTCGCAAGGCTGCTGAATGGCATCAAGCAACTCTTGCGCCAATTTCTTAAGACCATCCCGGCCACAAATTTCCGGCAGCAATATGACGAATTCATCCCCTCCCTGCCGGCAAACCGTATCGGATGTTCGAACGATAGCCTGCAAACGCTTAGCGATTGCGCGCAACACAGTGTCGCCCGCATCATGGCCGTATTCATCGTTGATGGGCTTAAAGCGGTCGAGATCAATAAAAATAACCGCCATCTTTCGCTGGTAACGTCTCGCCAAGACAAGGGCCTGCGTAGCACGTTCGACCAAGAGCGCGCGGTTCGGCAGACCGGTCAAGTAATCATGATGCGCTAAGTAATGGATTTTTTCCTCGGCCTTGCGTCGCTCGGTTATATCCATAAACATACCGACATAGTTAACAA
>CAYUNV010000051.1:14007-15912 GCA_964446265.1 uncultured Negativicutes bacterium
AATCGATAAAATTTCCGGAAATAACTGACCGTTTTTGCGGCGGTTTAACAGCTCTCCTTCCCAATAACCCGTTCGGCCAATGGTCTGCCACATCTCCTCGTAAAAGCGTTCGCTCTGGACTCCGTAAAAAAATTCACTTGTCCTATGGCCCAGCACGTCTTCCGACGTATAGCCGGTAATCCGCGTAAACGCAGGATTGACCGATATGATACGCCGATCGGCATCGGTAACAATAATTCCGCTTGCGCTTGCATCGAACACAGTACTGGCAAGCCGCATAGCGGCTTCCGTTTTCCGCAGCTCCGTAATATCTTCAATTAACACAACGACACCATTAATATTGCCATCCGCCTCACGAAAAGAGCGGCTGGTCGTACGGCCCCAAAATTCCGATGCCCCGTTTTTACGCCAATAACGGCGGTCCGAACTATGTGAAGCAACTTGGCCGGTAATCAACTCATCAAATTTCTTGCGACACTCACCATGATATTCCGGAAGGATAAAATGATAATATTCTATCCCTAACAGTTCATCAAGCGGATACTGAAACATCTCCACTGTTCGTTGGTTCGCATAAACAATTTTTCCGTCCACACCAAGCAGCTGAATGGCAACCCCGGACGTATCATAGATAGCTCGCAACAATTCTTCCTGCTTGACTAGATTACGATTGGCATTGGTCGTTTCTTGCAAAGCGCCAGCCACACGCATAAAACTATTGATCAGAACTTTGGCTACAAGAGCAAGCAGGAGCGTCAAGCCAATACCGATAACCATAGCCATTTGCGGATTTTCATCAACCCGTTCGCTGCTCCAATAAGCAGGCAACGGGGTAACAGCAAAAGTCCATGTAGTCCCAAATAAAAATAGTTTCCGCACAAATTGATAAGAAGCGGGCAACACTTCGATTTGGGGATGCGAGTCATACATCAATGCTGCCGGCTTTATCTCATCTCCTGAATAAACTTGAACGGCAATTTGTTCTGATAGGTTCGCATATTCCGTTTTCAGATAGTTCTGCATTAGGTCTTGGATGCGCAATGGCATATAGGCCCAACCAAGGATTGCCGTTCTCCGTTGTTCAACAGTCTCCAATACAGAACCCTGGCGATAGACCGGCATAAACATGAGAACACCAGCCTGAACATCCCGCTCTGTTTCTTGCACCAATGTTATCTTATCTGATATCACAACGCGGCCTTCGTCACGCGCTCGCATTGCCGCCGTTGTGCGAACCGGTTCCAAAAACATATCGTAGCCCAATGCGCGCTGATTGCGCCAATTAAAGGGTTCGACAAAAATGACCGCCGAATACGGGTCCCTCTCACCTGCAGGCCAAATATCATAATTGGCAAAGCCCTCTGCCCGAAGAGCAGGAACATGGTCCATTCGCTCACTGGCCGGAATGATTTTGGTATAGCCAACGCCTTGAATACCGGGATAATTTTCGGATAATTGAAGTCCCAGAAAATAACCGTGGAATTCGTCGCGGGTTACCTCGCTGCTTTTGTTAAACAGGCTGGCCACGCCCCGTAAAATCTGCGCATGGGATATCATACGACGTTCAAGCCCGGCGACAAGTTCGCCGGCCCTGATTTCAAACTCAGCTTG
Organism: uncultured Negativicutes bacterium; assembly: GCA_964446265.1. Taxonomy (GTDB): domain Bacteria; phylum Bacillota; class Negativicutes; order CTSoil-072; family CTSoil-072; genus CTSoil-072. The sequence goes on from CAYUNV010000051.1 coordinate 15,619, forward strand.
CCCTTCCTGGATTTCATGCTGCCGCAATTGGGATACTTGCAACCAGGTCATTACAAGACCGATAACAATGATCAACCAAGGCAGAGCCCACAAAAACCGCCGTTTCTTGATAGGAGTATTTTTCCCAATTGCCATTCCATAAACACACCTTCCGGTTGGCCATCCGACATCTACTTTGTTTGCTGTTAATGGTAAGAATATTATTACATATTCTTACCATAATAAAAAACTCCTTCTAAGGAAGAAACAACAAATCAACCGCTAAATAAAACAAGGACCCAGCCACAGATTACA
>CAYUNV010000052.1:0-9535 GCA_964446265.1 uncultured Negativicutes bacterium
GCGTATGAATTTGACGGAAAGGTTTTATTAGAAGATGTTGCGGAAATTTTAAATATCCATCTTGACGAACATGAAGAAGATACGATTGGCGGTTATATTTTCGGTGTTTTGGGCCGGGTCCCGGAACTGGATGACCAAGTTATTATTGATACCTACAAATTTTATGTGATGGAAGTAAACGGTTTCCGGGTTGTCAGGGTAAAAGCGGAGCCGACAAAGGAAAAGATGCCGGCAACGACTGAATATTTTTGATGGATGATTTGATTGGAGTGCAGTAGTGAGGTAAAAATGGCGCAATATCAGGCAGAAGCAATATTATTGGCAGTTCGTGACTGGGGCGATTCGGATAAACTGGTGACGTTGTTTTCCCATGAATACGGTAAAATTAGTGCAGTTGCTTACGGAGCCCGCCGTCCTAAAAATCGGATGTCGGGCACTTTACAGTTATTTTCCCATGTTGAATTAAGCCTTTCACAAGGCAATAAGCTGGATACGATACGTCAATGCGATGTTAAAACTTCTTTCCGGAACTTGCGCGAAAACCTTATTCAAATGGCTTATGGTGTGTTTATTCTGGAACTGGTCGATGAATTACTGCCGGACCGCCAACCAGAGCCGGAAATATTTGATTTACTGCTAACGGTTTTAACCGTGATGCAGCGACGGAATCCGCGCTTGGTTGCTCTTGCGGCTGCATGGCAACTACTAATGCTGGCTGGGTTTCAGCCTGTATTGGATCACTGTGTCCGTTGCGGCTCAAGCTTGCATTTTCCGGCTAAATTTGTTTCACAAGCTGGCGGCGGTGTTTGCTTGGCGTGTGGGCAGACCGATGAAACGGAGTTTTCAGCCGAAGAAGCGGATTTTTTGCAAACATTACTTTTACTGCATTGGAACGGACCGGAAGAGTTTACTGTAAAGGGACAGGTCTTGATGGATACGGAACGGAAATTGATTGATTATTTACATTGCCGGTTAGAACGTCAACTTCGTTCGCTGGATTTTATCCGCAAAGTGAATTGTTAGCGGTGAAATTTATATAGGATTTTGTCTTGCTTTTTTTTCTTTTGGTAAGGTATAATTATCATGACTACGGCGATGAAGGAAAAAGTAACCTGTTTCATGGCAGCGAGCGGGGAGATGGTGTGAGCCCGGCATATTACAGGCGAAAGGCGTTCCTAAGCTGCAAGAGGAAATCTTTGGATAAAAGAGAGTAAAACTTGCCATACATTTAAGGTGGGCTCTGATAAGGAGCCAATCAGGGTGGAACCGCGGGAGATATTCTCGTCCCTGTAACAATATGTTACGGAGACGGGTTTTTTTTCGTCTATTGGGCTTGATTTCTTCAGCAAAAAATCGAATTACAGGAGGGTTAAAAAGCATGACGTTTCAAGAAATAATTATGACGTTGCAAAATTTTTGGGCCAAACAACAATGTATCATTCAACAACCGTATGATGTGGAGAAAGGAGCAGGAACTATGAATCCTGCTACGTTTTTACGGACGCTTGGCCCTGAACCATGGAATGTAGCGTATGTAGAACCATCCCGCCGCCCGGCGGATGGCCGGTACGGCGATAATCCCAACCGTTTGTTCCAACATCATCAGTTCCAGGTTATTATGAAACCATCCCCGGCTAATATTCAGGAACTCTATTTGGAGAGCTTGAGCTGTTTGGGAATTGATCCGGCAAAACATGACATCCGTTTTGTTGAGGACAATTGGGAATCACCGACGTTAGGCGCGTGGGGCCTGGGCTGGGAAGTATGGCTGGATGGAATGGAGATTACCCAGTTTACGTATTTTCAACAAGTAGGCAGCATTGACGTAAAGCCGGTCGCAGTTGAAATCACGTACGGCTTGGAACGTCTCGCGATGTATATTCAGGGACGGGAAAATGTGTATGATGTAGAATGGGTTAACGGCATAACCTATGGCGATATTTTTCATCAAAATGAAGTAGAACAATCGCATTATAATTTTGAAGCAGCGGATACGGACATGCTGTTTCAACTGTTCGATACCTATGAAAAAGAAGCGTTACGTGTTGTTGAATTAGGTTTTGTCTTACCGGCCTATGACTATGTTTTAAAATGTTCGCATACCTTTAACTTGCTGGATGCACGCGGAGCGATCAGTGTCAGCGAGCGGACTGCGTTTATCGGCCGTGTTCGTACAATGGCCCGGTTGTGTGCTCAGGGCTATTTGGAACAACGGGAAAAACTGGGTTATCCGCTTTTGAAAGGGGAGAAACAATAATGCCGCAAGATATTTTATTAGAAATCGGAACGGAAGAAATTCCTGCTAAATTTATGCCGGGAGCATTAGAACAACTTGCTGCTGTTGCACAGGACAAATTTGCTGTTCACCGGATTGCATACCAAGAGATACAAACAATGGGAACTCCGCGGAGAATGACGTTGATTGTACGGCAGGCGGCTGATTGTCAAAGCGATAAACGGAGTGAAAATAAAGGACCGTCCGTGAAAATTGCTTATGATGCGGAAGGGAAACCTACAAAGGCAGCGCAAGGGTTTGCCCGCGGACAAGGGGTTGATGCCTCTCAACTCATCGTTAAGGATGGTTACGTCTACGCATTGGTGGAAGAAATTGGCAAAGAAGTAAAATCGCTGCTTCCTGATCTGCTTGTTGATGTGATCCAGACTCTTAACTTTCCCAAAACAATGCACTGGGCTAATCTGGATATGCGATTCGTCCGGCCTATTCGTTGGCTATTGGCACTTTGTGGAAACGAAGTTATTCCGTTCACGGTTGCAGCAGTTTCGTCCGGCAATACGACGTGTGGACATCGTTTTTTAGGGGCTTCTGATATCGTCGTAAACGGCGTAGAAGATTATATTGAAAAATTACGCGCTAACTCCGTGGTTGTTGATCCTGCAATGCGCCGGCAAATGATCCGGACCCAGATTGAAGATTTGGCGAAACAACAAGGTGGCACAGCCGATATTGATGCGGATTTGTTGGAAGAAGTAGTATATTTGGTAGAATATCCGACTGCTTTATGCGGCGGGTTTGAAGAAAAATATTTGGCTTTACCTAAAGAAGCGATTATTACGCCGATGCGCGAACATCAACGGTATTTTCCAGTTCTGAATGAAACGGGAGCCTTGTTGCCTTTGTTTATTACTGTGCGTAATGGCGGCAGCGCGCATTTGGATATCGTTTGCCACGGGAACGAACGGGTTTTAAAGGCTCGTTTGGCAGATGCGCAGTTTTTCTTTGAAGAAGATCGAAAATTACCGTTGGCTTCCCGTGTGGATAAATTGAAAACAATCGTGTTTCAAGAAGGCCTCGGCACATTGTACGACAAAACGATCCGTTTGCAGTTAATGGCCGAGATGGTGGCCTTTGAAGTTGGTGAAGATAAAAAAATACTGCCAGCTATAAAACGTGCAGCACATTTGGCAAAAGCAGATTTGGTCACAGGAATGGTCTGCGAATTCACCGAATTGCAAGGAGTTATGGGACGGGAGTATGCTCTTTGTGATGGTGAAAATGCCGTAGTGGCAGAGGCAATTTTCGAACATTACCTTCCCCGGTTTGCCGGTGATATTTTACCGGCTTCAGCAGCCGGCAGAATCATTGGGATTGCCGATAAACTGGACAATATTACGGCTACAATCAGCAGAGGGTTGATGCCGACTGGGTCACAGGATCCTTATGCTTTGAGAAGACAAGCATTGGGGATCATTAATATATTGATATCCGCTGGTTATTATGTTTCTTTATCGACCTTGATTGGCCAAATGATCGATTTGCTTGGCATAAAAGATAATGAGCGTAAAGAAAAATTGTTGGCAGATATTCTGGATTTTTTCCGTTTGCGGATCAAAAATGTTCTTGCCGAACAAAATATTCGTTATGATATTGTGGATGCCGTAATGGCTGCTGGTTCCGACGATCCCTTCGATACTTGGCAGCGAGCTGTTGCGATGGCTTCCGATGCAGGACAGGCAGCTACGGAGCAAGCAGTCCGGGCCTTTACAAGGGCAGGGAATTTGGCAAAAAACTGTACTGTAGAAACAATCGAACCAACATTGTTTGCAGTTGAGGCGGAACAGGCGCTGTATACTGCGTATTGCTCGGCGAAAGACTCGATCCATTCCCGCTTAGCAGCCCATGATTATATTGGTGCTTTGCAAGATATGGCGGAGTTAGCCGGGCCGATCGACCTGTTTTTTACTGCTGTGATGGTCATGGTTGAGGATATTGCGGTACGTAACAACCGGTTGGCGTTGTTAAAGGCGGTTACCGGTCTGGCTGTTCAGACGGCAGATTTTAGTAAAATTGTGACGTTATAATGTAGGTTAAAGGTTTTTAGCCCACAGTGGAGTATAGATATTATAGATTAGTGTTTTTCACGTTTCAAAAAGGGGGTGGCGTTCATCACGTTAACATTGCGACAAGAAAAAATTGTCGAAATCGTGCATGGCTCCGGACCGATTACGGCGGAGCAAATTGCGGATCGTTTGAAAGTAACCAGAGCGGCTTTGCGTTCGGATCTTGCGGTTTTGGTGATGTACGGCATCCTGGATGCCCGTCCAAAAGTCGGGTATTTTTATACCGGCAAGAACGCGCCGGGCATCTTGGCGGAAGAAATCAAGAATGTGAAAGTGCGGGACATCCAATCGGTGCCGGTCGTTATTCCGGATAATACAAGCGCGTATGATGCGATTGTGACGATGTTTTTAGAAGATGTTGGAACTGTTTTTGTCGTAGAAGCCGGAGGAATTTTAGTCGGTGTAGTTTCCCGCAAAGATTTGCTGAAAGTATGTATGGGAAACAACAATTTGCAAAAAATACCGGTTAAAGTGTTAATGACAGCGGCTCCGAAAATCGTTGTGACGACTCCAGAAGAATCCATTTTGGCGGCTGCCCAAAAAATTATTGACTACGAAGTGGATAGTTTGCCGGTAGTTCGGGCGACGGATGGAGAAACCGGAAAAGTCTATGAGGTTGTCGGGCGTCTTACAAAAACCAACCTGACCAGGTTGTTGGTTGAATTTGGCCAGGGAAAAAGGGGGTAACTATCATCGCTGCATTGCCGATTATTTATGCCATATCCGATTCAATTGGTGAAACAGCTGAAATGGTAGCGCGGGCCACTGCAAGCCAATTTGATTCCAACGAGATTGATATTATCCGCATTCCGTATATCAATTCCATTGAACAGGTGGCGGAAACCGTTGCTGAAGCGGCAAAACACTCATGTATTATTTGCCATACGTTGGTATCTCCGCATTTGCGGGATGCCTTATTGCAGTATGCTTCTGAACATAACATTGTAACAGTCGATATCATGGGACCAATGATAAAAGCAGTACAAAAATTGTCTTCGCGTGAACCGAAGTTAAAACCCGGGCTTATCCATAAGTTGGATCAAGAATATTTTAAACGAGTGGAAGCGGTGGAATTTGCCGTAAAGTACGACGATGGAAAAAATCCGTGGGGTTTGTTAAAAGCGGACATTGTCCTGATTGGCGTATCCCGGACGTCGAAGACGCCACTGAGTATGTATTTAGCGCATAAAAAGTTAAAAGTAGCCAATGTTCCCCTTGTTCCGGAAGTTCCTCCTCCGGAGGAGTTGTTTGCTGTGCCGCCGGAAAAAATTGTTGGTTTGGTGATTGACCAGTTTAAGTTAAATGAAATTCGCGCGGAACGGTTAAAAACGTTGGGACTGGCTGCAAATGCAAGTTATGCCAACTTGGACCGGATTACAGAAGAGATGGAATATGCAAAGAAAATTATTCGAAAATTAGGTTGCCAAGTAGTGGATGTTTCCAATAAAGCAATTGAGGAGACGGCAAATAAAATTCTGGAAATTGCTAGTAAGAATAAGAAAGAATAAAATTATAAAACGCCTCCCCTTTTGGGGAGGCGTTTTGGGTCGCGCATATCATTTCAATTTGTTAGTTAGAAGCGCTCGATAGAAGGATAGAACCATTGTCGTCCATAAGGGCATCGGTTTTCACATTATAGGTTAGGCGATCCGCTTTAAAAACATTTTGGTGTTGGAAAACTTGCACGTTTCCGCTGAAAACCGCGGTTTTGGTTTTCCAATTATACTCGCTGTGATCAGCAACGATTTTCAGGGACCCGCGGTTGAATGTTATGCACCCATCTACTTGGGCATTTCTGCTTGCTAACGATACATATACCGTATTGCCGATGAAGTATATATCGCTGTCAGTATAGGATATCCCGCCATAGGCCCAAACCTCAGACATGTTCGTTTTGGCAGTTCCGGCAGTAACTGAGCGGTCTTTATAGCTGATAGCAACATTACCTGATAACACTTGTAATCCGGAATTTACGTCATAATATTGTTTATCCGCTTTAATATCGGGCATTGCTGCAAATGTGGTTGAAGTCAGCAAAAATAACACAAACAGGGTAATAATAAATATTTTACGACGCATAAATTACGACACCTTCTTTATTTTTATTTATGAATTTTTAATAAATTGTTATTTTCCACTTACAGTATAGCACAAAATCCGATTTTTTAAAATAAGAAAAAACCAGACAAATCAAGCAGAACAGGCAATCTATGGTATAATAATACCAATACGAATATATAATTAATGGGGGAACTGTGATGAAGATTCGGGAACGGATTGAAGAACAGGAATACCGGATATTGTCGGCGTTTGCCAGTAAAAGCCGGGAGGCAATCCGCAACAGGGAAGAAATTCCTTGTGAATTTCGTACCGCTTTTCAGCGTGACCGGGATCGGGTAATTCATTGTAAGGCTTTTCGGCGTTTAAAGCATAAAACACAAGTGTATATTGCCCCTGGTGACCATTATAGGATGAGGATGACCCATAGCTTGGAAGTTGCCCAGATCGCGAGGACAATTGCCCGTGGCCTTATGTTGAATGAAGATTTAACGGAAGCGATTGCTTTAGCACACGATGTAGGGCATACGCCTTTTGGGCATGCCGGCGAGTACGCCCTTCGTGAAGTGACTGGTCATTTTAACCATAATGAGCAAAGTTTGCGGGTGGTGGAATATTTAGAAAGAAATGGGCAGGGGCTAAATTTAACAACGGAAGTCAAGGATGGCATCCTCTGTCACAGCGGATTGAATAAACCGGTTACTTTGGAAGGCAATATTGTTCGCATTAGTGACCGGATTGCTTATTTGTGCCATGATTATGATGACGGAATTCGGGCGGGCATGATGAAGGCCGGCGATTTACCAGAAGAGGTTTCCTCTCTGTTAGGGGTGAGCCCTTCCAGCATGATTACTGTTATGGTTGCTGATATCATTAAAGAATCGACTGAAAAAAAAGAAATCCGCATGTCGCCTTCTGTGCAAGACGCCATGGATACATTTCGAGAGTTTATGTTTAAAAAAATTTATCATTCCGCTGAATTGGAAGGCGATCGAAAGAAGGCACGGTATGTTTTACATAAACTTTACGAGTACTTCATGAAAAATCCCCAGACCCTGCCACAAGAATTTTTGGAGCGGGAAGATTTGTGGGGGTTGCAGGTGACAGTTGTTGATTATATAGCCGGTTTAACCGATATGTATGCGATCCAACTGTTTAAAGATTTGTTTGTACCGAATGGTTTTGCCGGATTAGCTAAAAATTGTTTTTTTACACCTGACGCACGTTAGCGCGTCAGGTTTTTTTGTAAAAAAGGAGTTTTGATTCTATTGTAGAATTTATAGCAAAACTCATTAGACTGAGCCATTATGTGTCTTTGTCGCATAAGAAAGAAGCTTTGTCAAGTGGTTTAGCAATAAAAAAAGGATATTTCCGATTTACATTGAATATTATACTGTGAAAAAGATAGAAAGTTTTTATGGGGTTAAAGCAGGATTAGGAGAGATGTTATCGAACTGAAATAAAGCTGATGAGAAACTATAAAATTCGAGTGAAAGTGCAGAGGAAAGAAGACGCAAAAAAAGATGAGAGATGCCGCATACGATGATTTTATCGAAAGACTGAGAGCTTCTTGTGATATTGTTGGAGTGATTTCTGAGTATGTTTCACTGAAAAAAAAAGGTAATAATTTTTGGGGTTGCTGTCCTTTTCATAATGAAAAAACCCCATCTTTTTCCGTGAATCCAACAAAAGGTTTTTTTTATTGTTTTGGTTGTCAGACCGGAGGTAATGTATTTACCTTTTTGATGAAAATTGAAAATATCGGTTTTTTGGATGCGGCGAAACAATTAGCAAATAAGCTAAATATACCATTTCCCGAGAAGGAAAAATCGGCCCGGGAATTGGCGCACGAGCGGGAAATTGCCAGCTTGTACAAAGTCAATCAGATGGCGGCTGATTTTTTTCATTCCTGTTTGATCAATACAAACTATGGTGTTCAACCGCTTCGATATTTGAAGGATCGTGGCATTACGCCCCGTCTTATTGAGGAGTATCGATTAGGTTTCGCACCCCCGGGGTGGGATAAATTAGTTTCTTCTTTTCATTCCCGTGGTATTGAGCCAGAGACCCTCCTTAAAGCAGGGTTGATTATGCAACGATCGACCGGTAATGGATTTTATGATCGATTTCGAGAGCGGATTATGTTTCCAATTTCCGATCAGCGTGGTCGGATTGTTGGCTTTGGCGGCCGGGTAATGGATGGAAGCCAGCCTAAATATCTAAACTCACCGGAAACGCCGGTATTTAATAAACGGCGGGTTCTTTATGGTTTTGATAAAGCGGAACGGCATATCCGGTCTTCCGGGCAGGTCATTGTTGTTGAAGGATATATGGACTTGATTACTGCGCAAGCTGCCGGATTTCATAATGCGGTTGCTTCTTTGGGAACTGCGTTTTCCATTGAGCAAAGCCGCTTATTATTACGGCATGCATCAGAAATCATTTTTGCTTATGACAGTGATGCTGCCGGACAAAATGCGACAACCCGTGCATTGGCTATGGTTCGGGATCAAGGAGCCTCTGTCCGGGTTATCTCAGTCCCTGATGACAAAGATCCGGATGAATTTATTCGGCGGCAGGGGGCGGAAGCTTTCCAATTGTTGCTTAATAAAGCGCCGGTTTTTTTAGAGTATATGCTTCGCCAGAGTTTACAGGAGATCGATACTTCCACTTTGGAAGGGAAAGTGCAGGTTGTTGGTAAATTGCTTCCTGCCTTGGCATCTTCAGATAACGCTGTAGAAGTGAATGCATATATTGTTAAAATTGCACAGGCCTTAGCGCTTGATGAACAATCCATTCGGAGTGAGTTGCATAAATTTAAGGGAAGCCAACAAAAAGGGATACCGGTTCCTGCAAAAAAAGAGATTTTTTCTAAATCCCGCAAAGTAAATGAAGCATCAGATCAGGCAGAACGGTTATTGATCCGGTTATTATGTGAAAACCAGCCAATCATTGCTAACATTCAAGATCGTTTAGACCTTAAGAGCATTCAAGATCAGAAGCATTTGGAAATTATCCGGTTTATTATTGCCGTATACGAGCAAAAACAAGACTTCGATCCGGCTTCTGTTACAACAGAGTTGTCCGAAACGGCTGCTGCTGAATTTTCACAAATTAT
>CAYUNV010000052.1:9545-15650 GCA_964446265.1 uncultured Negativicutes bacterium
GATGTTCAACGATTGCTGGCGGATTGCTTGAAGACGATCAAATTGGCGCACCTAAATCATTTGTATGAACAACGTCGGTTGCGTGCAGATGAATTAGAAAGATTGGGAGACGATAACTTTTTGCAGGAATTAGCAGAAAGTCAGCGAATAAAAAATGAAATTAATAAAATACATCGATTATGATGGAAGCATAAAATGGAAGCATAAATATGTTCGCCGGAATTGCCGATAGAGGGTGGGATGAAAATGGCTGAGAAAAAAAATATACCTGCAGATTCTTTTAATGATTTACTTCATACGGCAAAGAAGCGCGGTGGAGTATTGACTTCTGCAGAGTTCTTGGACCGGTTTCAAAATGAAGATTTGTCGCCGGATGAAATTGACGATATATATGAATTTTTTACTACAAAAGGAATAGAAATCGTCGAAGAACTTCCTGAGGTGGAAACATTGGAAGGACCAGACCTTGCTGATATGGAAAGTGCAGCGGAAGAGGCCGATGTAGATTTAACTGTGCCGGAAGGGATTAGCATTGATGATCCCGTGCGCATGTATCTCAAAGAAATTGGCCGGGTGCCGCTTTTAAACGCAGAAGAAGAAATTGTTTTGGCAAAACGTATGGAACAAGGCGATGAGGAAGCGAAACGCCGGTTAGCTGAGGCAAATTTGCGCCTGGTCGTGAGTATTGCAAAACGCTACGTCGGCAGAGGCATGCTGTTTCTTGACCTGATCCAGGAAGGGAATTTAGGCTTGATTAAAGCCGTTGAAAAGTTTGATTATAGTAAGGGGTATAAGTTTAGTACGTATGCCACGTGGTGGATCCGTCAGGCTATTACGAGAGCAATTGCTGACCAGGCAAGAACGATCCGTATTCCTGTGCATATGGTGGAAACAATTAATAAACTAATCCGGGTATCACGGCAATTATTGCAGGAGCTAGGACGTGAACCGGCTCCGGAAGAAATTGCCCAAGAAATGGATATCAGTGTGGAACGGGTACGGGAAATTATGAAAATTGCCCAAGAACCCGTGTCTTTGGAAACGCCGATAGGCGAAGAAGAAGATTCGCATTTAGGCGATTTTATTGAAGACCAGGATGCGCTGGCGCCTGCGGAAGCGGCATCGTTTATGTTGTTAAAAGAGCAATTGGAAGATGTATTGGAAACGTTAACGATGCGTGAGAAAAAAGTATTACAGTTGCGGTTTGGATTGGAAGATGGCAGGGCACGGACGTTAGAGGAAGTCGGACAATGCTTCGGCGTTACGCGTGAACGTATTCGACAAATCGAAGCCAAAGCGTTGCGTAAGTTACGGCATCCCAGCCGCAGTAAAAAGTTGAAGGATTTTCTCGAATAAACATGTTTTGAAAAAATTTACTGATTTCCTTGACGGAATGACAGGTATGTTTTATAATATGGCTTGTTGGTTTCATTCCTCGATAGCTCAATCGGTAGAGCACGCGGCTGTTAACCGCGGGGTTGTAGGTTCGAGTCCTACTCGAGGAGCCAGTTATGCATAGTAATGGCAGGCTTTCTTCGGGAAACCTGTTTTCCTATCTAAAGGGCCTATAGCTCAGCGGTAGAGCAGCCGGCTCATAACCGGCTGGTCCCTGGTTCGATCCCAGGTGGGCCCACCATGTATGATTTGGCCCGTTTGACAAGCGGTTAAGTCACCGCCCTTTCACGGCGGCTTCAGGGGTTCGAATCCCCTACGGGTCACCAAAACATATTTTATTCATAATTAATCCGGGCGATTAGCTCAGCCGGGAGAGCGCCTGCCTTACAAGCAGGATGTCGGCGGTTCGATCCCGTCATCGCCCACCAAATTATTAGAAAACCCTTTGAGGATGTTCTCAAAGGTTTTTTTACTCTTATAGCACGGTAGTTTGATTAGAGTTCAGGGGATGAATGGCTTGATATTAAAACCGCGTTTAGCTGCTATTGCCGCTTTTGTGCCCAAAGGATCCAGCGTGGCTGATATAGGTACTGACCATGCCTATTTGCCTGTTTTTTTATTGCAATGCGGTGTAGTGAATAAAGCAATTGCGGCAGATGTTCATGCAGGACCTTACCGGGCGGCATTGGAAACAGTGACAGCCTCCGGTTTGGTGGATGCTATTTCTGTTCGCTTCGGTGATGGCTTGGGTGTGCTTGCCCCTAGTGAAGCCGATACGGTGGTAATTGCGGGTATGGGCGGCAGTACGATTATAAAGATCTTGGAAGCTTCTGCGGATGTGACAAACTCGATAACCCGTTTAATTTTGCAACCCATGACAGCTTCAGCAACGCTGCGCCGCTGGCTTGTTCAAAATGCCTGGCATATTGTTGAGGAAGAGTTGGTAGAAGAAGATCAAATTCTGTATGAAATTATTGTAGCAGAGCGTGGTTCGGGTCTTTCGTACCAGCCCATCTTTGATGATATAGGACCTAAATTGTGGGCGAATCATCACCCGCTGCTGCGAAAACATATAGAACGCCTGATTGTCCATTATTCTGGTATTTTGGCTGCAATGTCCAAAAGCCCGGCGGCAAGCGCAACGATAAAATACCGTGAGTATACCCAGAAGATTGCTGAATTGGAGGAAAAATTCGCATGCCTGTAAAGTGTCAGGTCATTATGGAAGCGCTAGATAAACTGGCGCCGCGAAGTTTGGCCGAAGAATGGGATAATGTTGGTTTGCTGGTTGGCAGCCCGGCGCAGGATGTGAATAAAATCTTGGTGACGTTAGATGTTACTGCAGAGGTTGTTGATCAGGCGGTTGCTTGCGGTGCGGACATGATCGTTTCCCATCATCCATTGCTGTTTAAGCCGTTGCGCAACGTGCGTACGGATTTGCCGCAGGGGAATTTGATTGCTAAAATTATTCGACAGGGCATTGCTGTTTTTGCCGCCCATACGAATTTGGATTCGGCAAGAAACGGGGTAAACGATGTACTGGCAAAAACGTTAGGATTAACTGATGTCCAGCTTTTGACGGTTGATACAACAGAGGAGCTTTTTAAGTTAGTTGTTTTTGTTCCAACAACGCATGTACAAGTTGTGCAGGATGCCATACATCGGGCTGGCGCCGGCCATATTGGCCAATACAGCCATTGTATGTTCATGACGGAAGGAACAGGAACGTTTTTGCCGCTAGAAGGCACCCAGCCGTTTATTGGCCAACAAGGCAAAATGGAATACGTACAAGAAATACGCATGGAAACCATAGTGCCGGCCAAGCTTCGTCGTCGTGTTATTAATGCATTGTTAAAAGCCCATCCCTACGAAGAAGTTGCTTATGATTTGTATTTATTGGCCAACCAAGGCGCTCAGTATGGGTTAGGCCGTATTGGCAATCTGGCAGAAGCGACTAATCTTTCTGATTTGGCGGCCATGGTAAAGAAACAGCTTAAGACAGATTTTGTTAAAGTTGTTGGCTCCGCGCAGCAGAAAGTAGTAACTGTTGCTGTTTGTGGCGGAAGTGGCGCCGGATTGCTGCATAAAGCTGTTTTTGCCGGAGCGGATGTACTGATTACCGGAGATGTGAAGTATCATGAAGCGCAAGACGCTGCTGCTGCAGGGATTGCTTTAATTGACGCCGGTCATTTTGCAACGGAGCAGCCAATTGTTTCTGCGTTATCTGAATATTTAAGCGATTGTTCTATTGCGGCGAAATGGTCGGTGGAAATTGAGTCCAGCAAGAATGATATTGATATATTTCAGGTGTTTTAAAGACAGGGTGGTTTCGGCCAACTGTCTTTTTTTCATGGTTTCTCGATGGTAAATAAGCAAGGGGGATGGAGAATGAAAGAACAGTTGAATTTGCTTTGGCAATTGCAAAGCCTGGAACAAGAAAAAAAAGCATTGGCCGCTAAAAAAGAAAAAATTAAGACGGATGAAGTTCGGCGTTTATGGCAAGAGATTCGTTTAATGGGCCAAGCCCTTGCGGCCGATCGTGAGAAATTAATGTGTATGCAAAAAGTGACCGGTTGTCATGAAACGGATCTTGCTGAAGTTATTGCTCAACTTCGCCAAATGGAAAACCATTTGTACAAGGGAGAGATTACGAATATTAGGGAAATGGAACAAGTAAAGACGAAATGTGATTCGCTGCGGCAGGAAATTATCGTGCGCGAAGAAGAAACATTGCAAGCGCTGGAGGAATGCGAGCGGTTGGTAAACCAAATTGCTAACATCGAAAGAGAATTGGAGAAGAAAAAGACGATTCATGCAGAAAAACAACGAGGAATTACGCAATCGATCGGGCAAGTTGAGGAATGTTTAAAGGAACTTGATGTTCAGTATCATCGTACAGTGGAAAAAATCGAACGAAAAGTGTATGATGATTATACCCATTTGGCCCGCAAGGTAGTTTATCCGGTTGCGAGGGTGGAAAATGGTGTTTGCAGTGGGTGTAGACGGGGAATACCAGCCCGACAGACCTTAGTGCTTGCAGAACAACCTGTTTATTGTGATAATTGCGGACGCATCTTGTTGATGGAAACGACTTGAAGCACAATTTTTCTGAGAAGCGATAGTTTTGTGGTAAACAAGGGGAGCGGTGTAGAATGGCGGCAGAGTTTCAACTCTTAAAGGAATTCCGGGCCGGCGACCGGGTACAACAGGCAGTATTACTGCACTTGCAAAAATTTGGTACGGCGGTAACCGGCAAAAAATATGCCCGGGGAACACTACAAGATAATAGCGGAGTAATGAACTTTATTTGTTTTAATGACAGCACTGCAGAAGCGATCCTTGATTTGCCAAACCCTAGTGTCATTCTTGTGCATGGCCAAGTAGGCCACGATAAATATGCTGCCGATGGCAGTTTGCAAATCATGATTGACAGAATCCAAGAACCGGGAAACGATGTCGATTTGTCACATTTGATACCTTATACGCCTAGGGATATCAGCTTGTATCAGCGTTATTTGCAGGAATGTATTGATCGGATTGAAAACAAAGAACTTCGGCAACTTGTCACAACGGTTCTGACTGGCGAAGTCTATGAACGATTTGTAAAGAACCCGGCTGCTTCGAAGTACCATCATGCATATATCGGCGGGTTGTTGGAACATTCGGTTGATGTGGCGCGGTTAGCTATGGCGATTGCCGGAGAAGTAGAAGGCATAGACCGGAATCTTGTAATGGCAGGGGCATTGCTTCATGATCTGGGAAAGATTTATGAAATTTCTTCGGATATAGGCTTTACTTACACTGAGACCGGCAATTTATTGGGGCATGTAGCGCTGGGCGCGTTCGTTATTGACCGGGTTGTGAAAGGGATTCCTGATTTTCCCGCGGCATTGGCAGTTGATTTGCTGCATATCATATTGTCGCACCATGGTTCTACAGATAAAGGATCACCTGTTACCTGCGCCACACAGGAAAGTTTTATTGTCCATTATGCAGATGAGCTGAATGCGGTACTTAACCAATTTAAATCACAGGAAGATCCGTCAAAATATGAATGGCAGTATAATCGTATGTTAGGCCGGCAAATCCGGTCCGGGCGTTGACTAAGGCGAAAAAATATGCTATCATAATCTCCCGGCCATGTGCCGGGATTGTGAGTCGGAAAGATGATCG
Source organism: uncultured Negativicutes bacterium (assembly GCA_964446265.1). Taxonomy (GTDB): domain Bacteria; phylum Bacillota; class Negativicutes; order CTSoil-072; family CTSoil-072; genus CTSoil-072. The sequence continues at coordinate 15,114 of CAYUNV010000052.1, forward strand.
CGGGTGCTTTTACAGCACACGAGGAAAGTCCGAGCTCCATAGGGCAGGGTGCTGGGTAATGCCCAGCGAGGGCGACCTCAGGGAAAGTGCCACAGAAATGTAGACCGCCGGCTTGCCGGTAAGGATGGAACGGTGCGGTAAGAGCGCACCAGCAGTCAGGTGACTGACTGGCTAGGTAAACCCCACCCGGAGCAAGACCAAATAGGGAAGGGATGATGCGGCCCGCTGAACCTTCCGGGTTGTGTCGCTTGAGCTGCCAGGTAACTGGCGGCCTAGACAAATGATCATCACCGCTGTGCGGGACAGAACTCGGCTTATTGAGGACTCACAACAAAGAAGCTGCTCTCCGGTATCACGGAAGGCAGTTTTTCTTTTTACGAGAATGTTGACTTTTTCGCATTTATTTTCTAAAATAAAATAGTACCCCCGGTATGGGGGGGTGAATAGGAGGGATTGCAAATGGCCGTTATTACGATTTCAAGTCAAAATGAGTTTGAAGAAAAGGTTATAAAAGCGGACAAACCGGTTTTAGTGGAT
>CAYUNV010000053.1:0-7547 GCA_964446265.1 uncultured Negativicutes bacterium
GCCACGAACGCAGCTAAAAAATTCAACGTGCTGAGTTTGCGGATTGGCAAAGGCAAACCTAGCCCAAACATCAAATCGCCAAATACAACATCACTGCCGGCCGCCACGAATGCCTCTGCCAAACCAAAACGATCTACCGCGCACACCAGAAGCACCTTTCGATCCTGAAACCGAAAGATTTTATTTTCTCGCAAATAACCAACGACCCGACGTTCTAATGTATTTTTAATTCCGCTGCCATCAACAATCGGCGTTTTTTTCGCGGCAGCCGCAATTGCTGACGACTCGCGAAACGTATATCGTTTTTTTCCGGCATAAATATACAAGTCTGTCCCACCCATGCCAAAACAATCAACCGTTCCATCCATTTCCCGAATTAATTGGATCGCTTTGCTTTTATCGCCATCGGTTCCAATCCGTTCAATGCTAAAAGTTTCGCCGCCAAAATTTTCTATCGCCTTGCTGTTCCGCTTGGAAGAGCCTAGACTAATACTCACTACTTTTTTCATTATTCGCCCACCTTAAACATGTATTTGCCGAATCATTTTGCGAATGATTTCCGGCTCGACATACTTATCTTCGGCAATTGGCGACTCGCCAATTTCAACGCCAATTACTTCTTTGTCCAGCAAAGTCGCGATAAGTTTGATACGCATGTTAGAACCAATAATAATGACAACATCATATTTGCGGAGGCTTGAAATAATTTCCATAATCGTATTGAATAGCTCAAGACCCGATTTACTTTCAACATAATCCCATCGTTCCTGTTCCGACAATAAAAAACAATAATCCACACCTTCCTGGCGGGCAATGTTCCTGATTTCTTCCTGATTGATTACCGGAAAACCGATAATCGCCACCGTTCCGCCTTTGCGCACCTCTCCCAGCGTCTCGAGTCGGGAAACCAGCGTACGGTCAACCCCAATTTGTTTGGCTACCTCTTGTTGCGACCAGCCTTTGCTGCGCAAATCAAGTATTTCATCAATCGCTTGATGAAGTTTTTGCCGGTTAATAATCTTATCACCGATATGCGTTAACACGGCATCATCTCCTACGAATTTGTGTACACAGCTTTGTGCACACAAATATTGTACCATGTTTCCTTTTATTCCTCAAGCTGACAATCTGATTTCCCATCATATACCAGCAAAAGGAAAACCGCAGGGAATTATCCCCACGGTTCAAAGGGAAAACGTCGAATTACTTTTTTATAAATTGCCATTTTTAACACAGTATCATCATGGCTCATACCTTTTTTCAACCCTTGCGCCGCGCGCAGTCCTTGCTGCATGGTTAGACCCATATCAGTCGCCAACTGTGACATTGTTGTACGACGGGCACTGACGAGCGATTCGTTGAGTTTCTTACCGGCTTTGATGTTGTCCACAAACTCCTGCGCTAAATAAAATTTAGCCAGATTGGTCAGTGGGTTGCCACACGCACCCCCGGCAGTTATCCCTAATACTTCCGGCATCGTATAGCGTATACTGAGTTCAAGCGACTGTTTCAACTCATCGGTCTCCTTGACCAATGATTCCATCATCGTTCTAGGAGTACAAAGGCCATACGCGGAAAGCGCCCGGATCATTGCGTGTTCAATGGTATGGGCCTGTTCTTTTTCCACAAGACCTCCCAAGTTTGCCGCCATGCCAATTTCCCGGCCAGTTTGCAAATCAGTACCGTAAATAGTTACCGTAATATCCATCGGTCCACGAAACTCAGTATAACCTCCTTGCGGAAGCCACCCTGCGCCGGAAATCACCGGATACTCTTTGCGCATTTTCAAAAAGTCCACTGCTTCAATATCTGAAGATATCACATAACGATCTTTGGTCTGCAGGCTATGCCAGCGGGCATGTACTTGTCCTTCCATAACTACCGTCAAACAATTGGTTTCTACCCCTGCTTCATCCACCAGCATTTGTCTTTTCACATCGACAATCCTGGTTACCACGCCAACGGGATATAAATTTTGTTCATCAGCAATCCATGGACAAACAAGAATGTCACGTCCTACACCAATTTCCGCTAACATTTTTCCAGTCGTATCTTCCAGAAATACACCTGCAATTCGACCGCCATCCGGTCGTGGTAGTACTCCGTTAGCAACCGGCAGTATGATCATATTCCAGTTCACCATCCCCAGGTGTTTCCGCAGTAAAACTATCCAATATCGATAAAAAATCTTGCATCGTAACGGCTTGATTAAAGCGAACCCGCAGTTGGGCCGATTTGGGAAGTCCCTTGGTATACCAAGCGGCGTGGCGCCGCATTTCACGAATTGCCAAGTATTCCCCTTTAAGCGAAATCAGCATTTTTAAATGACGGAACAAGAGTTTTTTTCGTTCCGGTAAAGAAACACTGCATGAGTATTGCCCGGTTTGAAAATATTCGTTGATTTGCCGGAAAATCCACGGATTTCCTTGTGCAGCACGGCCAATCATCACTCCGTCGCAACCGGTGGTTTTCAGCATTCGTTCCGCATCCTCGGGCGTCCGGATATCCCCATTGCCGATCACCGGTATGCTGACAGCCTCTTTCACGCTCTGAATAATCCCCCAATCGGCTTTGCCGGAATAGAATTGTTCCCTGGTACGCCCATGGACAGCGACCGCACTTGCGCCGGCCTTTTGCGCCAATTTTGCTAACTCAACAACATTGACAGATGACTCATCCCAGCCTTTGCGAAATTTGACCGTAACCGGAATGTCCGCCGCCTGAACAGCAGCGCATATTACCCGAGACGCTAAATCCGGTTGGCGCATCAACGCCGCACCGACACCATTTTTAATAATCTTCGGAGTAGGACATCCCATATTAATATCAACAATATCGGCTCCGGCTGCAGCTACAATTCGAACCGCCGCCGCCATATTTCCCGGATCCGAGCCGAAGATCTGCACGGCTACCGGCCTTTCACGGTCATCAACGCGCATCAGATCCATCGTGTTCTCGTTACAGTACAATAATCCTTTACTACTCACCATTTCCGAATATACCAGCGCACAACCCATTTCCTTGGCTAACAGCCGGAATGGCAAATCAGTTACGCCGGCCATCGGCGCCAATAGCAACGGGCTTTTCAGTCGCACTGCGCCAATTTGCATCTTACAATTCCCTCACATTCATTCAGTTCACAACAACTAATTCGTTTTTGCTGTCAAATTAGCGATTTTGTTCGTACAATAAACGCAGCCCTTCCAATGTCAAAAATGGCTCTACGATATTAATTGTACTTGATTCTTGCGCAATCAAGTTCGCTAACCCGCCGGTAGCAACAACCTTGGCATCTTCGCCGGCTTCTTTTTTCATCCGCCGAACGATTTCGTCAACTTGGCCGACAAAACCAAAAATAATCCCCGACTGCATACTGGTGATAGTATTGCGGCAAATGACCGAACGCGGCACAGCCAATTCGATCCTCGGTAATTTTGCCGCCCGTTGGAACAAGGCGTCCGTTGAAATCCCTATGCCGGGAGCAATGGCTCCGCCAAGATAATCACCATTCGCCGTGACATAACAAAAAGTAGTTGCCGTACCAAAATCAACAATAATCAAAGGACCGCCATATTTCTGAACAGCTGCCATTGCGTTGACAATCCTATCAGCTCCCACTTCCCGCGGATTTTCGTATTTTATGCAGATTCCCGTCTTGACTCCCGGTCCAACTAATAACGGATCCACAAAAAAGTAGCGCTGGCACATGCGTGTCAAAGGAACAATCAACGGCGGTACAACGGAAGATATGGCGACAGCCTTTATGTCCCTCATGTTTATGCCCCGAAACGCAAATAGATTGTACAATAAAATGCCGTATTCATCACTGGTCTTTTGTTTGTCACTGGAAATCCGCCAGTGATAGAGCAGCGTTTCCTTGTCATAAACGCCAAGGACAATATTCGTATTCCCAACATCAAAAACCAAAAGCATTTTTTATCCTCCCTATTCTCACATATTATCTCTTCTGATCAACTATGCAGCAACCCTGCTTGTATCAATGCGCCTCGCACTCTTACTCCCAAAAAGGCCGCCAAAGCAATTTTAAAAATATCGAAAGGAAAAAACGGCATAACTACTAATAAAAATCCCTGTTGGATTGACATCGCTTTATGCAAAAGCCATGTAAAGCTGATTATAAAACCGAAAAGTCCGCAAGCGTATATAACAAACAGACCGGCCAACATGACGATAAACATTCGCGTGTAGGACAATGGCCAATGCGCAGCCAACCAGCCAACAAGAGCCGCACAGCATAGGAACCCAAAAATAAAGCCCCCTGTCGGCCCGACTAAAACAGTAATACCAGCCTTCCCTTGGGCAAAAACCGGCAACCCAAAAATCCCTAGTGTAATCCAAATACCAACGCTCATTGTTCCCCAGCGGGAACCCAACAATACCCCGGCCAGCATAATAAACAACACTTGTAATGTATGCGGAACCGGAGAAAAAGGAAGAGGAAACGCGATTTGAGAGCTTATTGTGATTAAAGCAGCAAATAAACCAGTTAAAATCATATTACGCAACATTAAAATACCCCTCCTGCTTCACTAGGACGTATCTTAACATCGCCCGCCAATATACTTTCTTTGCCATGATCAGTCTCCACCAACAACGCTCCGGCATCATCTATATCAACCGCCAACCCGCAAAACTTCCGTTCTGGCATGGTGACATCGACCATTTGGCCAAGAGTGACCGTCATTCTTCGCCATTCCTCAAAAATGCGTCCAAATCCATCACAACAAACTTCTTCATACAATCGTTCCAATTGCAATAAAACTTCTGCTAATAAATTCACCCTCGACAGGAAAGATCCCTTCACCATTGACAATGATGTGGCGATGGAATGAATTTCTTCAGGTAAATCATTTGGCTGCATATTTACGTTAATACCAATTCCCAGCACAATGTAATTAATACCATCCATCTCAGCGTTCATTTCCGTCAAAATTCCGGCAATTTTTTTATTGTTTATAACAATATCGTTGGGCCACTTAATCCCCGTATTTGCACCTGTACAATTGATGATTGCCCGATTGACGGCCACTGCCGCCAGCAACGTAAATTTAGGCGCTTCCTGCGGCAAAAAGCGGGGACGCAAAATAACAGAAAACCAAATACCCGTTCCGGTGGGTGAAACCCATTTTCGCGCCAGTCGGCCGCGTCCGGCAGTCTGTTCTTCCGCCAAAACAACGGTTCCGGCCGGTTTTCCCTCACCTGCTAATTTTTTTGCTTCGTCATTCGTCGACCCAATGCGGGAAAAATAACAAATGTTTCGCCCTAACCATGCCGTACCAAGATGAAAATATACTTCTCCAGGAAGAAGCAAATCTGGCGCATGGCGTAAGCAATAGCCTTTTCGGGGATGCGACTCAATGAGATACCCTTCCTGTTTTATAGCCTGAATATGTTTCCAAATCGCTGTGCGTGAAACAGCCAGCTGCTTGCTGATCATTTCTCCTGACACATAGCTATTCGAATGGTAACGCAATAATTCGAAAATTTTTGTCCGCAAAAACAACCCCCCTCGCCAATTGTTATCCACATTATAGTTTATGGTTAACAATTTGTAAAGGTATGTTCCGAGAGATTAACAATTAGTCAAAGAGATACGGTCTCCCGCAACCTTTGGCAGACCGTATCTCTTTAATTGATATAATTCATCATGGTTTGAGCAACCGTTATCCTTTAGAGACGAGAAATATAGACTGTTTTTGAATTCGTACTCCCTACTTCGGTTTCCTCCGTCAGCAGCTTTTCACTTACGGTAGGAGCAGTCTTAATAACAGGGTTTCCGCTATCATTCAGTTCATCGCCGTCATCAGTAATTTTTCCATCTTTCATCAATTGTTCCAACTGATTGGCTTCCAAAGTCTCCCGTATCAACAACGCTTCCGCGATTGCTTTCAGTTTATCCAGATTATTTTTCAGGATATCTTCCGTCTTGGCATACGCCTCTTCAATAATACGACGTACTTCCTGGTCAATCGCATAAGCAACTTCTTCACTGTAATTACGGTCACGCCCGATATCCCGACCCAAGAAAACCTGTTCATCCCTATGCCCAAACGAGATTGGCCCTAACGCATCACTCATTCCAAATTCGCAAATCATTTTACGAGCCAAAGAAGTAGCCCTTTCGAGGTCATTCTGAGCACCGGTGCTGATTTCATCCAAAACCAGCGCTTCCGCTACCCGCCCGCCGAGGAAAGTTTTCAACTGGTCTAACAACTCGGAACGCGTTGCATAGTAACGATCTTCCTTCGGCAGCATCAATGTATACCCGCCTGCACGACCGCGAGGAATAATAGAAACTTTATGAACAGGATCGGTATGGCTAAGCATCATCCCAACTAACGCGTGACCTGCTTCATGGTATGCCGTCAATTTCTTTTCGTTGTCACTGATTACGCGACTCTTCCGTTCCGGTCCCGCCATAACCCGTTCTACCGATTCTTCCAATTCCGGCATTTCAATGCGTTTTTTATTACGCCGTGCTGATAGCAACGCCGCTTCATTCACTAAATTGCTCAAATCAGCACCTGTAAATCCAGGAGTACGGCGCGCTAAGACATCAAGGTTTACATGATTACCCAAAGGTTTTCCCCGGGTATGGACTTTCAGAATTTCCATCCGGCCTTTAACGTCAGGCTTATCAACAACAATTTGACGGTCAAACCGGCCTGGGCGCAATAACGCAGGATCAAGGATATCTGGACGGTTTGTCGCCGCAATGATAATAATTCCTTCGTTAACGCCAAACCCATCCATTTCGACCAGCAACTGGTTCAACGTCTGTTCCCGTTCGTCATGGCCGCCGCCAAGACCAGCGCCACGCTGACGGCCAACCGCATCGATTTCATCGATGAACACAATACAGGGTGAATTTTTCTTCGCCTGTTCAAATAGATCCCGCACACGCGAAGCGCCCACCCCAACAAACATCTCAACAAAATCTGAACCACTGATACTGAAAAACGGAACTCCCGCTTCACCGGCAACAGCGCGGGCTAATAAAGTTTTCCCGGTACCAGGCGGTCCATACAATAAAACACCTTTTGGTATCCTAGCACCCAATTCGTTAAATTTCTTTGGATGCTTTAAGAATTCTACAACCTCTTCCAGTTCTTGTTTTGATTCATCGGCACCGGCAACATCAGCAAAAGTAACCTTATTCTTGTCCTCAGTATTTAGTTTAGCCCTGCTTTTGCCAAACGACATGACACGGTTTCCACCGCCCTGTGTCTGTTGCATAATAAAAAACCAAACCCCAATCAGCAATAGCATAGGCAGGATCGAAGAAAAAATCGTCGTCCACCAAGGTGGTTGCGGCGGCTGTTCCGCCTTTATATCTACTCCTTTTTCCCGCAATGTGTTAATCAGAGCCGGGTCATTTGGAGTCACTGTAGTAAATTCCTGTCCGTCCTTAAGCTTGCCGCGGATCATATTATCAACTATGGTTACACGCTCTACATTCTGTTCTTCAACAGACCGCATAAATTGAGTATAAGTAATCTCCTGCTTATTTGTAGTTCGTGATGAGT
>CAYUNV010000053.1:7557-9974 GCA_964446265.1 uncultured Negativicutes bacterium
AATAATCAATAATTGATATGGCTATTATGATAATTAGCAGATAGAAACTAACATTACGAAAAAACTTATTCAATCACTAGCCCTCCTCTCACTGGAACAAACAAAAACATCCGTCGTTGATTGCTATCCATAGGTCCATATTATATCACACTCTTTATAAACTAACAACAATAAGGTCGCCAGCGGAAGGTTCCAACTTCCGCCATTCATTGTTGTTAGAATTAGCAGCACGACATCATTTCGAAGTATTTTTCGGAATTCCAATAAACGGTAAATTTCGATATTTCCCGGCAAAATCCAAGCCGTAACCTACAACAAAGTGATCCGGGATGATGAAGCCGTTGTAATCAACCGGTACATCCGCTTTCCTGCGTTCCGGTTTATTTAATAATGTGCAGATTTTAATACTGCGAGGCTTCCGTGATTTTAAATTTTCCACCAAGTAACTCAAGGTTAAACCCGAGTCAATGATATCCTCAACAATTAAAATATGTTTCCCTTCCACATCTTCATCCAAATCCTTAAGAATTCGCACTACTCCAGTGGATGATGTTGAGGATCCATAGCTCGAAACGGCCATAAAGTCAAACGATACTGGCAATTGCACCGCTCTAGCCAAATCAGCCATAAAAATGATCGCTCCCCGCAAAACGCCAATCATGAGAATTTCCTGTCCCGCATAATCTTGCGTTAATTGCGCGCCCAATTCTTTTACCCTTGCCGCGAGATCCTCTTCACTGAATAAAACTTCTTGTATTTCATCTAACACGAAATATTGCCTCCCGTTTGAATAATAGTTAATTGCAAAAACTGTCTTGTAGAGGGCAGAACTTTTCCCCGCTCCGCCTGACGATAACCACCTACCCATAAAATCCCCTGTTGGTCACAAATAAGAGGGATGGAATCGCGAAAATCAGCCGGTATTTTATGATCAATAAGAAAGTTTTTTAATTTCTTGCCGCCAGATGCTCCTAATGGCCAAAAACGGTCGCCAGGCAACCTCGTCCGTACGAATAACGGCATAAATAATTTGCTTTGATCAAATACCGCGACATTCTTATTTTTTATCTTATTCCACTCCGTCACAGTTTCCGCCAATACAGCAATTCCCAATTCTTTGATTTCTGTTTTGCCGGGGACTGTGAGGCCAAAAATAAACTCTCTGGCAGCGGCTTGCGCTGCAAACGGCTCCATCATTATATCAATAGTTTGATATCCGCGTTTCGCAAGTAATCCACCGGGCAAACGAAACATCTTTCCTACTTGGCAACGGTTTACCATCTCTATCAGTTTTTCCACATGATAGAAGGAGATTCCTTTTAAATGTCCTTGTTTTTTTTTAATTAGCGCACGGAAAAATTCTCTTTGCAGGGCAATGTGAATTTTTTTTATGCCAGTTAGCTGAAGAACAGTGTTCCCGCCATCTACCGTTGTTGTTTCAGCCAGCAACTGTTCTGCCGCCTGTTGAAAAAAATCGTTCTGTTCCGCCATGATTGCCGCAGTCCGGCACAAAGTATCGCTGATTGCCGGATTGTATTCGCGCGCCAGCATTGGCAACAATTCCAATCTTATCTTATTGCGGAGGTAGTCGGTTGAAAGGTTCGTACTGTCTAACCGGTATGCAAGCCTATATTCTTGACAATAATCGGCAATTTCCCGGCGGCCAACAGCAAGAAACGGTCGAATGATTCTACGTTCAATGCCGGGCAACATTCCCCGTAACCCTCCGCTGCCGGCGCCGCGTAACAAGTTCAACAGCACTGTTTCCGCCTGATCATCACGATGGTGACCGGTTGCGATTTTTGTCGCGCCCAAACGGTCAGCAAGGCTCTGTAAATATTGGTACCGTAAGATACGGGCCGTTTCTTCTAACGAACGACCATCCTGCTTGGCAAAAGAGCGGACATCGATTTCGGTTTTATAACAATCCAATCCCATATGTTTACAAAAATTTGCAACAAATTCAGCATCGGCAAAAGAATCCGCCCCACGAAGCAAATGATTTACATGCACAACAGCCAAGGTGAAAGATAACAGTGACCGTAGGTCAGCTAGCAAATGAACCAGAGCAACCGAATCAGGTCCGCCGGAGCAAGCCGCCAAAACGAGATCGCCCGGCACAATAAGGTTTTGTGTTTTTATCCATTCCGTCACTTTTTTCCGCATGTTTGTAACTCCCATTGATTAGTTGCACGGCTGTCTATCGTCATATAACCTGTAAGACTAAGAAAAGGGCATTCACGTGAATGCCCTTTCAACATGCATATTATATTCTTATTCTGCCTTACGGGCCGCTCCCCGGCCGCCACGCTTGGAATCTGTATTTTTCTTCAAATCCAAAAGCCTCTCATCACTATCTTTCAAAAATTTGCTCAGCTTATCTTCAAAAGTTGGCGCATTAAACTTACTTGGACGAC
>CAYUNV010000053.1:9984-15469 GCA_964446265.1 uncultured Negativicutes bacterium
AATATGTTTTTCGGGGCGCCGGAGCCTGGAGCTGTTTAATAGACAATCCGATTTTTCCGCGATCATCAACTGACAGCACCTTTACCTTAACACGATCTTGTTCTTTCAAAAAATCTTTTACATCGCGGACATACACATCGGCAACTTCTGATATGTGTATCAAGCCCACTTTCCCCTCTGGCAGTTCCACGAATGCACCAAAATTGGTGATCCCCGTCACAACTCCCTCAACTACACTGCCAACTTCAATGGACATGCTAATCAAATTTCCCCCTTATAACTGCATAATTTTTTTAAACTTATTATACCCTTGCCAGATAAACAGTGTCAAGAATCAGCCGATAAAATTAATTTTTGCCGGCAGGAACATAAGGAATTTCTCCCGGTTTAACCAAGCCCAGTTCCTCGCGCGCCAATTTCTCAACATACCCCGGAGTGGCCAACAGAGATCGTTCTTGCTGAAATTGCAGATTTAATTGTTTTGCTGCTGCCAACTCTTCCCTTGCGCAAGCAGCTTCGCGTTGAACTGCCAGCAATTCCAATTGTTGACCAATACAGGCATAGAGGAAGGAACCTACTAACAAGGCAACCAGTAACCGAAACCAATTCCACTTATATTTTCGTTGCTGGCCCATATTCCTCACCACCAAATTACCTGAACTTATTCTCTGATTTTACTATTCGCCAGTATAACCGACTTTCCTGCTCTCAGAAGCCGTTCTACAAGAAAATCCGCGATATTTTACAGGTACCGGAAACAACAAACAAGGCAAGTAAGAAAACAACCATTCTGTTATTCACAGAATGGTTGTTTTCTTAGCGCAGACCTAAATTTTCACTGCATTAACCGGGGCGCTTAATTTTAAATGATTTCAACTTAGCGCTCCCGTATTCAATCACAACAAACAAAACAGGAACCAGGAAAATACTTAAGCATGTCGCAGTAAACATTCCGCCGACAACCGTTGTCCCCAAAGCGGTCCGGGCAGCGGCCCCTGCGCCGGTAGACAACGCCAACGGAATACAACCCAAGATAAACGCAAGTGATGTCATTAAGATGGGGCGTAAGCGAAGCCTAGCCGCTTCAATGGCTGCTTCCACCGGCTCCATGCCCTTCTCTCTTCTGACTTTAGCCCATTCAACAATCAAAATGGCATTTTTCGCCGACAGCCCAACCAACATGACGAGCCCGATCTGCATATATATGCTATTTTCAAAACCCCGCATATACTGGAACAATACTGATCCCATCACCCCTGTCGGCACAGACAGCAATACGGCAAACGGAATATTCCAGCTTTCATACAAAGCAGCTAAACACAAGAACACAAACAACAAAGCAAAACCGAAAATAACCGATGTTTGCCCGCCGGACAGTTTTTCTTCCCGGCTCATGTCGGCCCATTCATACGTAAACGTATTAGGCAGTACCTGGGCTGCAACTTCTTCCAGAGCTTTCATCGCCTGTCCGGAACTATACCCTTGTGCCGTGTTAGCATTGATCTGCATAGCAGGGTAGCCATTAAACCGTTTGATCAATGACTGTCCGCTGTTTAAAACCGGCTTAACCAACGTATTGAGCGGAACCATGTCACCAGCCGAGTTCCGTACATAGAAGAACCGGGTGGCATCAGCATCAGCCCGGAATTCCGGTCCGGCCTGAAGCATCACTTTGTAAGTCCGGCCAAAGCGATTGAAATCATTGACCGGAACACCACCTAAGAAAGTTTGGAGCGCCGTAAAAATATCTTGGACGGGAACACCCAGCGCTTTGGCCTTTTCCCGATCTACCTCATACGTGTAAGAGGGTGTATTGGCCCGAAAACTGGATTGAACCATGCTAATCTCAGGACGTTGACGGGCCGCGGCAGTGAATTGCTGCGAAACATTGTTGATTTCTTCCAGCGTCGATCCTCCCCTGTCTTGGATCATTAGAGTTAATCCACCGACAGAGCCAATCCCTGGCAACGAAGGAGGCATGAAAGAAAAAATGGTAGCTTCCGGTATCCCGCTAAGTTGGCCCATTGCCTGCCCCATAACGGCTTTTATTTGCGTATCTGCCGAAGTGCGTTCCGCCCATGGCTTCATGCCGGCACCGACCATAGCTCCGTTTGATTTGGGACCACCGGCTAAAAGATCAAAACCTGCCACTTCCATCGTGTTATCGATACCCGGCATGGTACGATAAATTTCGCCGACCTTTTGCGCGACCGCCCGGGTACGGTTCATATTGGCTGCTTCCGGCAGGGTTACCACCGATAAGATAAAACCCTGGTCTTCGGTGGGAACAAAAGTAGACGGAAGAATGCGCAACATGCCAACACACAGGATAGCAATCACCGCCAAAGCCACACTCCATAAACGAGCCCGGCGGATCGATCGTCTGACACCTGCAGAATATTTTTCTAAAATACGGTCGAACCAATCGTTAAACCAATCGAAAAATCGTCCAAATATTCCAGTACGCGCTTGCCCGGTATAGGGTTCCAAAATCAGGCTGCACAGGGCCGGCGTTAAAGACAAAGCAACAATCGCCGACAGTGCCATCGAAACGGCAATCGTCAAAGCAAACTGTTTATACAATACCCCAGTTGTGCCACTGAAAAAAGCAACGGGAATGAACACCGAAGCAAGAACGCAGGCTATAGCCACAACCGGGCCGGATACTTCACTCATGGCACGAATGGTCGCCTCTTTCGGATTGAGACCGGAGTGGCGCATATGATGTTCTACTGCCTCCACCACGATAATGGCATCATCAACGACCAATCCAATCGCCAGTACCATGGCGAACAAGGTCAGTGTGTTAATAGAAAATCCCAGAAGAACAAACGCGCCAAAAGTACCAATCAACGATACCGGAACAGCCAGCATCGGAATTAAAGTCGCCCGCCAGCTTTGCAGGAACAGGTAAACAATAATTAATACCAGCACCAATGCTTCGACAAAAGTGTGGAAAACCTTAGTCAAGGATTCCCGGATATACTTCGTATTATCATTTAGAATTTCATATTTCATACCCGGTGGAAAGCGTTTAGAAGCATCTTCAATAACCTGGCGCACACCGGCAACCGTCTCCAACGCGTTTGCCTCGGTAGTCAATTGCACAGCAAAAACAACTGCTTCTCCACCGCTAAAACTAGCCTTAAACGTATTATCCCTGGCACTTAATTCTACTTCAGCAACATCGCCGAGGTGAATGGCCGAGCCATCCGGCTGAGAGCGAATAATAATCTTTCGGAAATCTTGTTCCGTTACCAAGCCGCCCTTTACACTGGCCGTGTATTGAAATTCCTGTTTTGCCAACGACGGCAGTTGGCCGATCGTACCGGCCGGAGCCTGCACATTTTGTTCTTTGATCGCTTGAACAATATCGGCAGCAGTGATTTTCAGCTGTGCCAATTTATCCGGCTTCAGCCAAATCCGCATACTGAAATCAGAGCCATACTCGCCGACATCACCTACGCCTTTGACCCGGCGAATGTCGTCGATGATATTGATACTCCCATAGTTTTTCAGGAATACACTGTCATATGCTCCACCCGGCGATATAAGGGCAAAATACAACGCTGTGTCCGGCGAAACTTTCCGCGTCGTCACACCAAGAAGCTGTACATCTTGCGGCAAGCCCGCATTGGCTTGCACAACCCTATTTTGTGTATACATGGTAACCATGTCCGGGTTTTCGCCCAATTCAAACTTGACGTTCATGGAATATCGTCCCGAGTCGGAACTGGTCGAGGTCATAGCAACCATCCCGGCTACGCCGTTAACCTGTTGCTCAATAACTTGTGCTACCGTCTTTTCCACAACATCTGCATTTGCACCAGTATACTGGGTGCTTACGCTTACTTGAGGAGGCGTAATTTGCGGGTACTGCGCTACCGGCAGCCGAAAAGCAGCAATGCCCCCGCCTAACGTAATGAGTATGGCGATTACGATCGCAAAAATCGGCCGGTTAATGAAAAACTTTGCCATAAACCTGCCTCCTTATTTCGTGCCCGGAATAGCCAAATCATCCGGGCCGATCATGGTAACTTTGAGCGGCGACCCAGGTTGAGTCTTCGCGAAGCCTTCAACTACTACGATATCTTGTGCAGTAAGGCCATTCTCTACAATTTGCAAGTTGCCGACTTTCGGCCCCATGGTCACCGGCCGGGTTTCTGCTTTGTTGTCTGCGCCAACAACGGTAACAAAAGTTTTACCCAGTAATTCCTGGACAGCACGCTGAGGAATTAAAAACGCACCCGGGCGAGTTTCCCCCGTAGCAACAATACGGGCAAACATACCCGGCACCAAAAGTTGCCTCGGATTATCAAACGCTGCCTTCATTGTCAATGTGCCGGTCTGATTGGCCAGGCCACGGTCGATCTGCTCCAAGTGGCCCACGACAGGATACTCGCTGCCGTCGCTAAGAACCAATTTAAGCTGCTGACCCCAAGCATTCGGAGAACTGCCCATGCGGGCGAACTTCAGATATTCATTTTCGCTCATGCTAAATCGTACTTGAACCGGATCTACAGTCGAAACAGTTGCCAACACGGTACTGGCTGCCTGTACATACCGGCCAACACTTAGTTCACCGACACCAACACGCCCGTCTACCGGTGATACGATCACCGTATCGGACAGGTCATTTTCCGCCTGCTGCAATTTGGCCTGGTAAGCCTGAACCTGGGCTTGTACCTGTTCTGCTTGTGCTCTTGAAGTATCTAATGTCTGGGCCGCAATGCCGCCTTGTTCCGATAAAGATTGGTAACGCGCTACATCACGGCGGATATTATTCAAGGAAGCCTGCGCTTGCGCAACTTGGGCCCGAACGTCAGCTGCGGTATTGGAATATTGCCGTGAATCGATTTCAAACAAAGGCTGTCCCGCACGGACCGTATCGCCTCCTTTAATGAATTTTTTGGCGATATTCCCAGAAACCCTCGCCTGGATCGGCACTTCGTCTTTGGCAACAATTTCCCCGACAAATTCATACGTAACCGGGGCATCCTTCTGCATTACCGGCATCGCCTTCACTGCAACATCCTGCGGCGGTCGGGTTGCTTGCTGCTTACCACAGCCGGTCGTTATTATTAACAATAAAACGGCCAGCCATATAACATATCTTTTTTTCACCCTTGTTTCCTCCCCATACTATGCTCTTGTTCTTCTTGCACAACCATCCCAAACAGCAAAATGTCAATCGTATAATCGACCATTTCTTTCATTGTAACTTTATTTTTAAGCAAAAACTGGTAATTAGAAAATTCATTGAAAGCGCCCCCAAACATCGCCCGCAAAGCTGGAATAAAAATCGGGCGGAAGCAACCCGCCTGCACTCCTTGGTGGATGAGATCTTCAATCACAACCCATAGTTCATCTTTTACATTTTCAAGTTTTTGCCATTGCCCCGGCATACTTTTCTTGATATCAATGATCACATGTTCCGTTTTCTCATTCCAGAGTGTCGTTCCCACTGTCATCATTTGTTTAAATT
>CAYUNV010000054.1:0-8723 GCA_964446265.1 uncultured Negativicutes bacterium
GATGAAACCTAAGCCGCAGGATATCATCGTTGATCCGGCTGCGGGCAGCGCAGGCTTCCTGGTCGCCAGCGGCGAATACCTTCGGGCAAAGCACAGCGACCTGTTCCTGGACAAATTCTCGCGCGATCACTTCAATAACAACATGTTCCACGGCTTTGACATGGACAGAACTATGCTGCGCATCGGGGCGATGAACATGATGCTTCACGGCGTGGAAAACCCAAATATCGTCTACCGAGATTCGTTATCGGAGCAGAACACGGACACGAACAAATACACTTTGATCATGACCAATCCGCCATTCAAGGGCTCGCTTGACTATGATGCGGTGTCAAAGGACTTGCTTAAAATCACAAAAACGAAAAAAACGGAACTTCTGTTCCTGTCGCTGATGCTTCGGATGCTCCAAAAAGGCGGGCGCTGCGCCTCCGTCGTGCCGGATGGAGTGCTATTTGGCGGTTCAAATGCCCACACAGCTATCCGCCAGGAAATCATCGAACACCACAAGCTTGACGCAATCATCTCCATGCCGAGTGGCGTATTCAAGCCTTATGCTGGGGTATCGACGGCGATCATGGTTTTCACCAAGACGGGCGCAGGCGGCACGGACAAGGTCTGGTTCTACGACATGCAGGCGGACGGCTATTCGCTCGACGACAAGCGCAATCCCATCGAGGCGAACGACATACCCGACTTGCTTGAACGGTTCAGCCATTTAGAGACCGAGGGTGAGCGCAAACGGACGGATAAGTCCTTCTTTGTGCCGAAAGAAGAGATCGTGGCGAATGGGTATGACCTGTCGATCAACAAGTATAAGAAAGTAGAGCATGAAGAAGTGGAATATGCAGCGCCCAATGTTATTATAGGGACAATATTAACACTTGAGCAGGATATTCTAGCGGGATTGGAAGCATTGCGGGGTTTGGTGAAATGAAGTACGTGAAGCTGAAAGAAGTATGTGAAATAAAAAAGGGCCAATCAATCACCAAGCAAGATACTGTTGAAGGCAATATACCAGTTGTAGCAGGTGGACAAAAGCCTTCATGTTACCACAACGTTGCCAATAGAGCTGCTGGAGTAATCACCATAAGCGCTTCCGGCGCTTATGCGGGGTTTATTAGCTATTGGGATCAACCCATATTTGCTTCCGACTGTACTACTCTACGACCAATTGGAAACGATCTGAGTGTCGAATACCTTTTTCGACTACTTAAGGCGAAACAAAATCACTTCTATGGCCTGCAAAGAGGCGCAGGACAACCTCATGTTTATGGCAAGGACTTCGAAGATATCGAAATCCCCCTCCCACCCATCGAAACCCAACGGAAAATCGCCGACGTATTGGACAAGGCGCAGTCCTTGATCGATAAGCGCAAAGAGCAACTCGAGAAACTCGACGAGCTTGTACAAAGTGTTTTTCTTGAAATGTTTGGCGATCCTGATAAAAATCCTAAACATTGGGGCAAAGGTAAATTAGAAGATTTAGCAGATATAGTTTCAGGGATTACCAAAGGAAGAAAAGTGAGTGGCCAAGACATTTTGATTTCTATCCCATATATGAGAGTAGCTAATGTACAAGACGGGCATTTGGTTTTGGAAGATATTAAAGAAATTGAAGTATTGCCGCATGAAATAAAGAAGTACCGTTTAGAATATGGAGATTTACTAATGACAGAGGGCGGAGATCCGGATAAATTGGGAAGAGGTGCAATTTGGAGAAATGAAATTCCAACATGTATACATCAAAATCATATTTTCCGAGTTAGACTTGATAAAAAAATGGTAATGTCAGAGTATATGTGTTATTTGGTGGGAAGCCCATATGGGAAAATATATTTTTTAAGGGCTGCAAAGCAAACTACAGGAATTGCGACTATAAATTCTAAGCAACTCAAAGGATTTCCAGTATTACTTCCCCCTCCCGATCTTCAAAACCAATTCGCTCAGTTTGTCGAAAAAACTGAACAGCAAAAAGCGCGGATGCAGCAAAGCCTTGTCGAGATGGAGAACAACTTCAGCAGCCTGATGCAGCGGGCTTTCAAAGGAGACCTATTCTAGTCTTGCGATCGGGGGCTATGTGTGATGACAACAAACTTTTCGTTTCTACAACCAAAACACGGTTTCGCCAGCTTTGCCGGGGCTTGCCTGGAAGCGGAGCGGAGCATTGCCGTCAGTCCGGCGACAACGGCGATTTTGTCGCGCCGAGCGCTGGAACTGGCGGTCAAGTGGCTCTATGCTTCGGATGCCGAACTAAAAGTCCCCTACCAAGACAACCTCTCCAGCCTGATACACGATCGGAGCTTTCTCGACGTGATCGAACCGGCGCTGTTTCCGCAGATCAAGTACGTCGTCAAGCTGGGCAACGTGGCGGCCCATACTGGCAGCGGAATCAAGCGGGCGGAAGCCGTATTGTCGTTGCACAACCTGCACCAGTTCGTTTCCTGGATCGACTACTGCTACTCCGATGATTATCAAGAAACAAAGTTTCAGGAAGCGCTGCTTCCAACTGGCGACGTGCAAAAGGTCAGCCGCGAGGAACTGGAGAAGCTGGCGAACGCGCTAGGTGAAAAGGATCAGAAACTGTCCGATGCAGTCGCCGAAAACTCTGTGTTGCGCGAAGAACTCAGCAAGCTGCGAGCGAAGAACATACAGGAGCACGATTTCAACGTCGACGAGATGAGTGAATTTGCGACACGCAAGCGGTACATAGATATTGACTTGCGCGATGCTGGATGGATTTTCGGGCAAAATTGCATCGAGGAGTATCCGGTTGACGGCATGCCGTATGGCAGCGGCCAGGGCTTCGTAGACTACGTCTTATTCGGCGATAATGGCCGTCCGTTGGCGGTTATTGAGGCGAAACGCACAAGTAAGGATGCCAAGGTCGGCCAGCAGCAGGCTAAGTTGTATGCAGATTGTCTGGAACAGAAATTTCAGCAAAGACCGGTCATTTTCTATACCAACGGTTTTGATACGTATATCTGGGATGATATGCAGTACCCACACCGCCAGGTGGCAGGTGTATATGCCAAAGAGGATTTGGAGAAGTTGGTCAACCGCCGGTCCAACAAAACGACATTGAAAACAATTCAAATTAAAGACGTTATCACCAACCGCTACTATCAAAAGGAGGCCATTAAGGCAGTTTGCGAGTCGCTTGAGCGCGGCGACCGCAAGGCGTTGCTCGTAATGGCTACTGGTAGCGGCAAAACCAGAGCTGTCATCTCCCTGGTGGATGTTCTTGCGAAGCACGGTTGGGTGAAAAACGTACTGTTTTTGGCCGATCGGACGGCATTGGTTAGGCAGGCACATAAGAATTTCAAACAATTGCTGCCGAATATGTCGATATGCAATCTCACTGACAGTAAAGACAGCCCGGAGAGTCGGGTAATCTTTTCTACTTATCCGATGATGATGAACACAATCGACGACACTAAAACGGACGATGGGCAAAAGCTATTTACCGTCGGCCATTTTGACCTGATCGTGACGGACGAGGCACACCGTAGCTTGTACAAAAAATATCAGTCCATTTTCAACTACTTTGATGCCCTATTGATTGGCCTGACGGCAACGCCGAAAGCTGATTTGGATAAAAACACATACAGCATTTTCGACCTGGAAACCAACGTCCCCACCTACGCCTACGAATTAGAACAGGCGGTAAAAGACGGTTATTTGGTGCCCTACCGCACGGTTGAGTCGCAGTTCAAGTTTTTGGGGAACGGCATTCATTATGATGAACTGTCCGAGGAAGAGAAGGAACAGTATGAAGCAACGTTTGCCGACGATGAGACGGTTGGCGACGAAATCTCCAGCGATGCGTTGAATCAGTGGCTGTTTAACGCCGATACGATCGATAAAGTCCTGCAACTCGTCATGGAGAAGGGACTTAAGGTCGACGGCAACGACAAGCTCGGCAAGACGATTATCTTCGCACGAAACCACAAGCATGCCGAAGCGATTGTGGAACGGGTCAATAAGCTGTACCCGAATTTAAAGGGCGACTTCTGTCGAGTAATTGATGTCCAGGTCAACTATGCGCAAGATCTGATCGACAAGTTCTCAGATAAACACAAGCTACCCCAGATTGCCGTGTCAGTTGACATGCTCGATACAGGCATTGACATTCCCGAGATCGTCAACCTGGTATTCTTTAAAAAAGTCCGTTCCAAAGCGAAGTTCTGGCAGATGATCGGACGTGGTACACGGTTATGCGAAGATCTGTTTGGCGTGGATGAGGACAAGAAGTGCTTTTATATCTTTGACTGCTGCGGGAATTTTGAGTTCTTCCGCATTAGTCCCCAAGGAGTCGAAGCAGGCCTGGCGGAGGGCTTAACCGAGCGGCTGTTTAAACTGAAAGTCGATTTGATCAAAGAATTGCAGCACCTAGATTATCAGACGGAAGCCTATATCGCCTTCCGCAATCAACTGCTCGGTGAAGTAATGACAGCCATTAACGCCCTGAACCGAGAGCATTTTGCCGTCAAGCAGGCGCTTAAGCAGGTGGAGAAGTATTCGCAGCCTGCCGCTTGGCAACAGCTTGGGTCCATCGATGTGCAACTGGTCAAAGAAAAACTTACACCGCTGGTACAGTCCGATGACGACGATGAACTGGCCAAACGGTTTGATTGCGTTATGCTGACGATCCAGCTGGCCCTCTTGATCAATAAAAAAGCCAGCGGGGCACAAAAAAACGTCGTTAAAACCGGAGAGGCCTTGGCCAAGCTGGGGACAATTCCCCAGGTGCTGGCTAAAAAGACGTACATTGAACAGGTGTTGAATCCGGACTATTGGGATAGTGCAACGGTGCTGGATCATGAGTTGGTGCGTCAAGCTTTGCGGGAACTGATCAAGTTTATTGAAAAGCAGCATACCAAAGTGTACTATACCGACTTTGAAGATAAAGTGCTGTCCATTCAGGAAAACGGACCGGAATACGGGGCAAGCGCGTTTGAAAACTACCGAAAAAAGGTAAATCAATACGTGCGAACGCACCAAGACCATATTGCGATTCACAAGTTGAAAAACAACCGACCCCTTACCCGGCAGGAGTTCGGGGTGTTGGAGCATTTGCTTTGGGGTGAGCTGGGGACGAGAGAAGATTACAAAAAGGAATTTGGCGAGACACCGTTGACACTCTTGGTACGGCAGATCATCGGCCTTGATCAAATGGCGGCCAACGAAGCCTTTTCTGTTTTCCTTAGCGACCAAAACCTGAGCAGCCTGCAGATACGGTTTGTGAAAACAATTGTGGATTACATTGTCAAGAACGGCCATATGATGGATAAAAGCGTGCTGCAGGAAGAACCGTTTAAATCGCTCGGCAGCATTGCCGAAGTGTTTCAGCTCGAAGATGCCATGAAGGTCGTTCAGGTTATCGACGGAATCAATAAAAATGCCATTGATGTGTTGGGGGCGTAGAAAAAGCACAAGGGCGCAAGGATTGCATGAAAAAAATTGATACTTATAAAGGAAAAGAGGCGTCTGCTGTGTGAGCATTTTGACTTATGATGTATTGAAATCCCTTGGTTTTAAGGATGATAAAAGTATTATATCCGATCCGCCAGGAGGTTTAAGTTTTGACTTTGGAAATTTTAAATTATCGGCTGTGTTTGGGATTAATCGGTGGATACAGGAAGCTGTTTTGCTATGCGGTGTAATGTCAACGTCTCGATCTATTGCATACATTAACACGGAAATGCCTTTAGAGGTTGATTCGAGAGAGCAGGGATTAGCATGGATTACATGGTGCCTTGATAAACATGCTGACGGGGGTGTATTTGAGCCAATTCAGCCATTGGATTGGTTGATTGAAGGACGCCAATATTTTCACATTTTGCCGTGGGAAAGGGAACGTACTGCGTATGAAAGCAGGCCACATTGTTGGGTTCAGCGCGACTGGGCTAAAGTTGCTATTCGAAAGCTTTCAGAACAAATAGCGATCTCGGATAACGAAGCGCCAGTAACCTTTCAGTTTGATGGCGAGATAATAACTATTCGCTGTGGAACTGTGCTGGTCGCCACTATACCAGCCAATGGCAAAAAATGGGCTTGTCAATATTTACTTAAGGCTGGAAATTTACGGCGTCTTCCACAGCGCCTAATGTCCGAGAAAGTGGAATTTTCTGTTTGGAATTCGGGATTTAAAATAGGTAGATTCTGCTATAAAGATGTTGTTATAGTTGAAAATGTAGATGAATTATGATTCTGTGATCACTGCGTCAAAAGGGAGTGAAACGATGAGCAATACAGAAAAACCATGCTTGATCCGCATGGCTTGCCCCTTCTGTAAGAAAGTCATTGTGGAAGCATGCGACCATTCTTTATGTCCGGAGGATATATCTGAAGAACGATGTTTTAACCAATTTTTTTGAATATACTGACCGGTGTAAGTGGCAAGGAGGTCATGTTAATGATTGTGATTGACGGAGAAGACAAAGAATCTAGGGAAGAGAGCGAAGAAGATGCAAACAACGGATTTAATTTAACAGAGGAGGACTACGATGCGGTTCAGGTAGCGCGAGACGCGATACGGTTGTTTTTGAGTGAACGGCGTTTAGCGGCACAGCAAGTCGTTGGTTTAGGCCATGCTTTGTACGCATTGGAACGGCTGCCGAAAGTAACGTCGGGCATCTATTGTGATTACGATATTTGCTATCGCACAGGGAATGAAACATATAGTGAAATGCGCTATATTTCTTTTTTGATTTCTGAAGACGAATTTGAGATTTCAACTGGCGGAAGCGTGTACGATCAAAGTGTCGGTAGCGACCGTATTTCCGGTCCTGGGTGGCGAATTGAGATTGGCGGTTTTGCCGATCGGGAGTTGGGGCAAGAACTGTATGAGCTGGAAAATTCTATTCGTGAATATTTGAGTCTGGGTGCTAAGATCACGGTTGATGACCAGTCGGAAAACGTTGAGTTCGAAGAAGATCCAGAATAATGCGGGGTTCATACATATGAAAAATATCGATATGACCGTTGCAGGTGACAAGCTGGCGATCATAGTTGACCTATCACTGAGGTTCGGAAAATCAACTAGTGTCAAGAGTACGATCATTGCCAGCACAAAAGTAAATATTTACAAAAAGTCGAAACAGATTAGTTTTGACTAATAGCTGACTACGGTGATCAATAATTAACGAGAATCATTTTGGGTGGCGGTTCTCAACCGGACGTAATACTTTTTAAGCTAAGGCTTAATGAGGAGATTCAGTGCTCATGATGAAACAGGTGGAACGGGTAAAACGGGTTTAAAAGCATAGTATGTAGCAGGGATGTTGCGGGTCAAAAAGATTAACCTTTTCAGCAGGTTACTTTCCTATTTATCATCCTTTTCTTCGTTTAGCAGCCGCTCGGCGTCAGCCAGAGCGAACTGCGCGGTATATATAATAAATATAATAAGAGAGAAAATACTCGAAACTGTCCTATTTTTGACCCTACCCACCGCTAGAATAATAGCTGAAAAAATTTTCTTCGTTCAAGATAACGACGGGATATGTGCAGGATAACGAGGGGGTATTGGGGCAACAATCAACGAAATATATGGGATCGTCTCCGAACTTTCAATATCGCCGGATAAAGCTGTTCAGCAAAAAAAGGAACACAACTTCGAAAGCTGCTGAAACAATTAAAGAATAATGATGGCGCTCAACTTAAGACCGCCGAATAGGCGGTTTTCTTAGTTTAAGACTTAAATCAATTTAATTTTAGATAAAAATAATATTTTAAAGTTAAATTTGTTTAAGCATATCTTCGGTTAATTTGCCATGAAGGCAGGGAAATACCGGATACAACGAAGAAGTGCCTTGTTTCATTTTAATTATTAATTTAAAGATGTCATTTTGCCGGATAAGTTTGTTCATGATCCGTTTTTTCGGCTCTTTATGACCCCTTTGCGCTCGTCTCAGAGCCATGGAAGATAATCGGAAAAGCACGAAAAAACCCTTCTCATTTTGGTAACAGTAACTTGAATACCAAATTTGAGGAGGGTTTAGCTATGTCGTATATTGTTGTCAACGGAGTCGTCATACACATTAAAGAAGAAGCGGAGAAAGCCGAAATGCTGCGATCATTAAGGGAGGAAGCGGCTAGCTAATAAGTATCAATTTAAATTAGCATTTAGGAGGCAGTTGACATGAAAAAAGAGTTAACAGAAATCGTCTTTATCTTGGATCGCAGCGGTTCCATGAGCGGATTAGAGAATGATACGATTGGCGGATACAACACATTCCTGGAGAAGCAGAAAAAGGCGTTAGGCGAAGCGAAGGTGACGACCATTTTGTTTGATGATAAATACGAAATTCTGCACGACGGGTTGGATATCAAACAGATTCAACCTATTACTGGCAAGGAATATTTTGCCCGTGGGTCAACGGCACTGTTGGATGCAGTGGGAAAGACAATTAATGATGTTGGTGCAAGATTGAATGGGATCGTTGAGAGTGAAAGGCCGGAAAAAGTCATCGTTGTTATTATTACCGACGGTAAAGAGAACGCCAGCAAGGAATTTTCCTACAAAAAGATTCAGCGAATGATTATCCATCAACAAGAAAAGTATAGTTGGGAGTTCCTGTTTCTTGGAGCCAATATTGACGCTGCTCAAGAAGCAGGGAACCTTGGTATCAACGCCAGCCGCGCGGCGAATTATGCGGCGACGGGAATGGGAACGCAGGCTGTATACGATACCGTAGCGCAAAGCATAGTTCGGTTCCGTGATT
>CAYUNV010000054.1:8733-15447 GCA_964446265.1 uncultured Negativicutes bacterium
ACTTGCAATCGGAGATTGACAAATCAGGAAGCAAGAACAAATTAATTAATTAGCAGAGGGAATATCAAAAGCGGGTGGTCATGATATGCTGTTTTATCTGTTATGTGTGCTTCCCTTCCTGTTCGTGTTCTATTATTTCAATGACCCGTTGAAGTGCAAAGCTTGCAGGCGAAGGGACGCCTACCGAGTAATTAATAAAGTTGATGAAAATTCTGTGGAGTATATATGGCAATGCAGGTATTGCGGCCATTCATACACACAACGATGTGATCCGCCAATGGGAATTTGGAAGTTTGTTTCTAAAGGTTGCAAAGTGATTGCAAAAAAACTGGGACGATAACAATCCATGTATCAGAAATGCATTGCGTTTATCCTGGCGGACAAACAGAATGCCAACGCAACATTGGCATTCTGTTTGTTTTGTGTATGATTTTCAAATGAGTAAAAAAGTTTGACTGAGTGTCAATGTCTTCTTCGAGAACATAAACACCGATACTCGAAGAAAGCCGATGATACGGGCATTTATTGGCATATGAATTGGCGATTGGTGTTTGGTTGGTGTTTGAATTTAGTAAACGAAACTAAATGAAAACAAACGGAAAGGCTCAACCAATCCCACAGGACTGAGCCTAATTTGTTGCAACACAACAACTATTATTTCATTTTTGAATCAGTCATTTCTATTTCGCCAAAGTCTACATCATCCTCGAGGGTAAACATCGATAACCGAAGATAGCCAACGATACGGGCGTTTATCGGTGTTTGTAATTGTGCGTGGGGTTTGGTTGGGGTTCCAAAATGTTAAACGAAATGTGCTCAAACTCAACAAAATAAGGCTTGCCAGCACCGACCGTTGGTGTTTGCAGAGCCTTTTTTTCATTTTTATCATGTTTTATAATTTATATCGTACGCCTGGTAGGATCAATGTCAAATTGTACGATAATATCATAAGTTTTTCCTGTCAATGGCAGGAGATGGAAAGATCGAGATAGAAAGAATAAGAGTTTATATTTGAACCGTCTTGCTAGAAATAGCATTTGCGATAAACCGTTCGGGAGGCTAATATGTCAGATACAATTCGGGACCGGAGTCTAAGATTGTTTCGATTCTTAGAACAACTTACTGAAATGCAATCAAAGTCTGTTCGAAACCTGGCCAGCTACGATCAAGTTCTCTGGATAAATGACATCCCAAAAAACCCACAATATTGCGACTGCGTCGCCTGGAACGGCAATGCAAAAAAAGTGAAAGACTACTGGATTATGGTAAAAAAGCCACCAATTTCCTTTGCACCGATTCCGCCTAATGCATTGCGTCCTTGGATAATCAGCGCTGAACTAGAAAACTACTCCCAAGAGCGGCCTAAACTCAATGAATATCTTGATGAAGCATGTGAATCCACTGATGACGATGAGCAGACCGTTACACAAAAACGATTATTTCTGCACGACGATGCTAAATTGGTTGAAGCTTGGGCAAACTACTTGGATGAAAAGTGGATTCCCTGGGCACGCAAAGCATCGACATTATCAAAGGTTCAAAAAGTGTATGCAGAGCTTTTTGCTATGTATCAAAAGCAACAGCGTTTGGGTGAAGCATACGAAATAGTTCTCAGTATAGGGTGTTTGACATGGAAAATACAGGATACACCAGAGATTCGGCGTCATTTGATTATCGCCCAGTCTAAGTTCTCTTTTAATCCCGCCAATGGCGAAATAACTGTTGGTCCACCCGATGAAGGATTGGATTTAACTCTTGAGCAAGAGATGATTGAACCTCATCTGCGACCAGATAGCAATGAAATTCGAGTGATTGACGAACTGCTTGATGAAATGGGCTCTGAGATATGGTCTGACGGAAAACTTCATCAAGTATTGAACAGTTGGATCAACAGCATGCCTGAAGGAGAAGAATATAGCTCTGACTTGGCGCCCCAGGCTGAATGCACCGGAAAACCCAAATTAACATTCGCACCAGCGATCATCATGCGTAAGCGGACGTCGAAAAGCCTGCTCCGCTGCTATAAAGACATTTGCGAACAAATAGAAAACGGAGACCCAATTCCAACGGGGATAGAAATGTTCGTGGAAGATCCCGACAACAATGCCCCGTATTATGTTGACGAACAAGAAAAAGCAGGCGGCTTTGTTGACGATTGGGAATATTATTTCCCTCTTCCTGCTAATGATGAACAAAAACAGATTGCTGAACTCATTCGAACAAAGCACGGGATATTAGTGCAAGGACCGCCTGGAACCGGCAAATCACAAACGATTGCCAATTTGATTTGCCACCTGTTGGCCCATGGGAAAAAAGTTTTGGTTACAAGTCACACAGCACGAGCGCTGACGGTCCTTAAGAACAAAATTCCAGAGGAAATCCGGGAATTATGCATTGTAGCTCTTGGCAATGATAGAAAAGAGCTGGAAGCCTCGGTGCGAGGCATTACCACGAAAAGCCAAACCTGGAAATACCATTATTCTAAAAGACAAATCGATGAATTAGCTGATTCAATAAAAAGATTGCGCAGTGAACTTGCCGAGATATCAAATAATATTAAAGCGATTCGCGAAAAAGAAACGTTTATTCATCCGCCTGTCTACGGATCTCATTATTCAGGCACATTATTGCAAATTGTTCAAGCATTAAAGGCTGATGCCGGAAAATTCGACTGGATACAATCTTCTCTAACGCTTCAGGCCCAGCCGCCTTTGACTGATAGTCAAGCAATGCGGTTGATCTTCTTGTTGCGCAATGTCGATAACTCGGCGTTGAAAGACAAGAAACTTGCTGTTCCGGCCATGGAATCTCTGATTTCCTTCGCTTCGTTTTTTCAATTAGTACAAGACGAAAATGAAAAAATTGCTCAGAATGACCGCAATAATAGCATTTATCAACGCATAGAGTATCCTGCCATGAAAAAGGCTGAAAAGCAAGATAGAGCAAGCTTTATATCGAGTCTTCAAACATTATATTGGGAATTTGAATCACGAAAAACTAATCCGGAATTGTGGGTCGGGCAAATTGCTAATTTAGTGATGAACGGCAAAAGCAATGTGGCAAAAGAATTATTGGCCCATACAAAAATCCATCTCGCTAAGATAAACTCGCTGATTGCTATTGCCAACACTGTGAGTATTAGCGGTTTCGCAGTCGATGCTGATAATTGCAAAACAATCAAAACGCAAGCTGCAGCTTTGATCAAGCATTTGTCTGATGGTGGAAAACTTGGTTTTTGGGTTTTTCGGGCAAGTATCGTCAAAGACAACATGTACTTGATCAATGATGTGAAAGTTAACGGCATTGCCTGCGACAATGTTAAAACGCTATCAGATTTTATCGACTGGCTTGAAGTGGTGGATGCATTAAATGCATTAGAAGGGCTTTGGCGACCTTTTGTAATTCTAATGGAGTCGTCTGCACCGATGTCTTTGCGTAAAGCCGAATATGAGAATCTTTGCTGCAATCTCGAAGACTGTTTGCAAATCGAACAGGATTTAAGCGCCGCTCAAAATGCATATGAAATGATTTTGGGTTTGCGAATGCCAAAATGGCATGACTGCAACGATTTGAGATATTTGATCGAAACTGCGGACGCCGTCAGCGATGAAGAAGCACTAATCGCAGTTCGCCGCGAAATAGGTCTGGCAATACGCCGCGTGCAGTCGACATTAGGTGATGATGCCGAACAACACCCCATCGTCAGGGAAATTATCAATGCCCTCACCACCCGGAATTGTGAAAAATATACCGAGCTTCTTGGCACTATGCGAGACATCTGCTCTAAACGCACAGAAATTCAAGAATGTGAAACTTTATTGGAAACATTCGCGCAAGGGATGAAGCTAGATGCTGATTCATTGGTCAGCACATATGACAATTCTATTTGGGATACAAGGCTGAAAGGGTTTGTTGGCGCCTGGAAGTGGAAAAAAACCGTTGATTGGATCGCCGAATTATCGAAACCAGAGGCAGACAAAGAATTTTCCAGGCGTTTTGAAATCTTGACAAAGCAATTGAATTCAACGGTAGCAAAAATAGCCGCTGAGAAAGCCTGGAATCATTGCTTGAGGCAATTGACAGATTCCCAAAGTGCTCATTTGCGGGCCTGGGAAATGGCGATGGCTGCATATGGCAAGGGTACTGGGAAACATGCAAATAAAAATCTTCGCGATGCCCAAAACAACATGGAGAAGTGCCGATCAGCAATTCCCGCTTGGATAATGCCTATCTATAGAGTTGCTGATTCAATAAAAGCCCGTCCAGATATTTATGATGTGGTGATAGTTGACGAAGCCAGCCAGTCGGGACCAGAAGCTCTGTTTTTGCAATATATTGCAAGCCGGATTGTGGTAGTAGGCGATTCAAAACAAATCAGCCCGGAGGCATTTTTAGATCAAAGTGATGTTGATTTATTGCGTCAACGGTTGATTCCTGATATTCCCCACGGTGACAGGCTTGGCCCGCCGCATAGTTTTTTTGACCAAGCATACATCAGATATTCGAGCCACATACAACTTCGCGAACATTTTCGTTGTATGCCGGAAATAATCCAATTCTGCAACAACCTTTGTTACACGCAAAGTCCTCTGCTCCCGCTAAAACAATACGGCGCAGGACGACTCTGCCCAACAATCGCAACAGTTTATATTCGTAATGGATACCAAAAAGGAACCAGTTCAAAAGCCTTAAACCATGAAGAGGCCGCTGCCATCGTACGGAAAGTGGTTGAATTGTGCAGAAATCCGCAATATCAAGGCAAAACCTTCGGCATTATTAGTTTGCTTGGCGATAATCAGGCAAAACTTATACTAAAATTATTGACAGAACAGCTATCGCCAAAAGAAATGAATGAGTTTAATATCACTTGTGGTGATGCATACGCATTTCAGGGTGACGAACGGGATGTCATATTTCTCAGTATGGTTGCCGCTCAAGGGGACAGGCCCCGCATTTCAACGCTTGGTGGCCCAAAAGCGGAAAGACGGTTCAATGTTGCCGTTAGTCGTGCTAAAGAACAGATGTGGCTGTTTCATTCATTTTCGCCGTCGGAATTGAGTCCAAATTGCTTGCGCTATAGGCTTTTGAAATATTGCATGAATCCACGTCCCAATAATTTTATTGTCGGACTTGATATAGAGGCTCTCCGTGGCCGAGCGCAGATTTCTCCAAGAAATCAATTTGAAGTTCCGGATCCTTTCGACAGCTGGTTTGAAGTGGACGTGTTTTTGCAAATTGTTAATCGAGGGTTCAGGGTGATACCCCAGTATCAGATGGCGGGTTATAAAATTGATCTCATGGTTATGGGGATGAAGGGCAGTCTGGCTGTGGAATGCGATGGCGATATATGGCATGGTCCTGAACAATACGACGCAGATATGGCGCGGCAACGGCAATTGGAACGAAGTGGCTGTGTGTTTTGGAGGATTCTTGGCTCGGTCTATTATTCGAACCCTCAAGATGCATTAAGCTCTTTGTGGTCATTATTGGAGCAAATGCAAATTCGCCCGATAACCGACGAACCGAGCGTCAGCTCTTTCGATTGCACTGATGTGCATGTTGAACCGAATGGTGAATCGATTGTTGATACAAGTGGTCAGGATCAGTTTGATGAAACAGAACTGGAGCCGAGCGATGACGCGGAAGTGGAAGATGTTGACGATCCAGTCGAAGCAAGGCCCTCTGTGCAACAACAAGCCTTGTTTGTCACACCGACGCTTCCCTCTCTCGCAAAAACTTCAAATTCAAATCGTGCGGAGCAGAAACCCCGAAACGGAGTTAATACGAACTTTATCCAAAAAGAACGAGGAAGCATATCGTGTTTGGATTTAATCAATCAGCATAACCTAACTTTTGTGGATCGACGAAACACGCAAAATGGCGCTTTATGGATTTTAGGCGGAGAAGAATTGCGTTCAACGATGTTAATCTTCAAAAAATTAGGGTTTGAGTTTGAATTTGCACGAGAAGGTGCGAGGCTTTTTGACGGAAAGCAAGCTTGGTTTATGCGAAAAAATTAAGTAGATGAGTGGAGGGACGTAAATGAAAAACGTTGAAATGTCAGTTAAGGGCCAAGAATTAATCATTAAGGTGGACTTATCTCAATCCTTTGGACGGTCTTCAAGTGGCAAATCGGTTATTATCGCTTCCACAGAAGGAAACCAGTCAGTTCCGGGAAACGAAGAAATTAAAATAGGGCTAAATATTTATAAGAAAGCTGAATGATTTAAAGGGATGAAATAGTCCTGTCGCCTACTTATTTAGTATAGTGACGGGGGAGATTCATTGGATGGCAAGTAATGCTAATCTTTTTCTGTTCTAACCGAAAGAACCAAACACTGAAATTATCGTCGCATTGACCCAGTAGGGGCCTATCAATCTCCACGGCCTTTACCCCCCAGACCGCCGCCCCCCTTCACGCGAAAAATCGCAGAATTACGCAGGGGGTAATGAAAAAATGATGATCTGCAAGTGAAAGCAGTAAACCGAATAGAAGAAATAAGTTAAACTGGCTGACAAATGAAGAGATGCAGATTATCCTGCATCTTTTTAGTTTCCGTACTTACTTGCTGATGAATTTGCAAACTGTCACAAAAAAATGAAAAATTAAAAGGTAATTGTTGCAAAACGCCGTATGTATAATTTATATATCAAGTAGTATAGCGTTATTTACAGAGGAGCGGTTTGAATTTGGCGAATCTTATTGATTTGGCG
>CAYUNV010000055.1:0-5930 GCA_964446265.1 uncultured Negativicutes bacterium
GGGGGTTGGTGAGACCCGGTAGATGGACTGGCTGAAATACACCCATGAGCAGCAGGTTGAAAGTTTGTCGAGTAGACCGTGCCGGACTGCCACCGTTAGCAGAGGATAGGGTATCGAATGTGCACGTTCTGTACCTGAATTACGAGCGGCTTGCATTGCAAGCAGGGTGGTACCGCGGGTTAATCTATCCCGTCCCTGATTTTCAGGGGCGGGATTTTTGTATTCCCGGCAAAGTTTCTCACTTGTGTTTTCCAACGTGTTATGCAGTAAAATCAAGAAATAGTAGGAGGAAAAAACAATGATTATCGTTATGAATCCACAAGCGAGCAAAGAAGAATTGCAGCGAGTTATAGACAGAATTACAGAGGCTAATTGCAAAGTCCATTTATCCGAAGGCCAAGTACGAACAATTATCGGGGTAATTGGCGAGAAAAAAATGATTGCAGAATTGCCGGTTGAGGCGATGGATGGGGTTGAAAAAGTAGTCGCAGTCACCGAAAGCTATAAATTGGTCACCCGTGAATTTAAACAGGAAGGTACAGTCGTTGATGTCGGAGGGGTATTAGTCGGCGGAGAAAACATAGTGACAATGGCTGGCCCCTGTGCCGTAGAGAGCCGTGAGCAATTATTGGAATCCGCCCGGCTTGTTAAAGAAGGCGGAGCGCAATTCCTGCGTGGCGGCGCATACAAACCACGGACATCCCCATACGCTTTTCAGGGCTTGGAAGAAAAGGGCCTTGAATTTTTAGCAGAAGCCCGGGCAAAAACCGGCTTAAAGATTGTTACGGAAGTGATTGACGCCCAATCCGTCCCCACTGTGGCAGACTGTGCGGATGTTTTGCAGGTGGGCGCCCGCAATATGCAAAATTTCCAATTGTTAAAAGCTGTAGGTAGAATTAATAAGCCGGTATTGCTGAAGCGGGGCATGGCAGCTACGTTGAACGAATGGTTGAACGCAGCGGAATACATTATGAATGAAGGAAATTACAATGTCATTTTGTGCGAACGTGGCATTCGGACCTTTGAAGACTACACGCGCAACACCCTTGATTTGAGTGCGGTAGCTGCTGTTAAAACGATCAGTCATTTGCCGGTCATTGTTGATCCCAGCCATGGTACCGGCGTATGGCAGTTGGTTCGGCCAATGGCGCGGGCCGCGGTAGCAACCGGCGCCGATGGGTTGATGATCGAGGTTCATCCGAACCCGGCCATCGCACTGTCGGATGGAAAGCAGTCGTTGACACCGAAAAAATTCTCCCTCTTGATGAATGATGTCGCGGCAATCGCCGGCGTGATGGGAAGAAAATTAGCATGAAAAATATGCGAATAACAATTATTGGTTTAGGTCTAATCGGAGGATCTTTGGCACTGGCTTTTCGGGAAGCCGGCCGAGGATCCATCCGGGTAACCGGAACGGATGCTGATGCCTTAACACGGCAGAAGGCTGCTGAATTGCATGTGGTGGATGAAGTCGTGGCGGATATGTGCGAAAGCGTAAAAACGGCGGATATTGTATTTCTCTGTACGCCGGTGTTACAAATTGTTCCGCTGGCAAAACAAATCATTCCGCACCTGAAAGAAGGAGCTATCCTTACGGATGTGGGCAGCACGAAGCAATATATACAAGAACAACTGTTGCCAATATTGCCTGGCCACATCCATTATATCGGCGGCCATCCCATGGCGGGAAAAGAAAAAAGCGGCATTATGGCCGCAGATAAAGATCTTTTTCGTGATCGATGGTATATTCTTATGACCGGGGCACAAGCGTCCTTGTCCGCTATTGCCACCTTAAAGGATCTGCTTCAGAAGACCGGCGCCATTCTTACAACCATGGATACCGATACCCATGATCGCTGCACGGCAGTAATCAGCCATGTTCCCCATGTGGCAGCAGCTGCTTTAGTGCATTTGCTGGCGGTGTGCCCGGATGAGGAAAGCCAGCATTTGGTCGGCGGAGGGTTTCGTGATACGACGCGGATTGCTTCCTCTGACGCCGACATGTGGGCGGATATTTGCATGACGAACCAACAAGCGATTCGTGAGAGTTTGAACAAAATGCAATGTATGCTGCAGCAGTTAGACGAAAATATCCAATTGGGAGACCGGCAGGCCGTTCATCGCTTTTTCCACGCGGCCAAGCTGCGCAGAGACGGATTGTTGGCAGCGGTCGTAGGAAATGACTGAGCAGGTGTCGTCGGCTAACGAGTGACCCTGCTCCAGTGGGAATTAATAATTTGGGCCATCAATTTTTTTCCTTCAATATCAAGATGCAGGCCGTCGACGGCAAAGTGGTCCGGCAAGCCCCGGTCGGCATCAAGGAAATAGGGTTCGAGATCAATTACATAGCGCTGTTGACGAATGAATCGGTTGACGATATCGAACCGTTCCCGCCAGTCGGGTACGGTTTCTTCATTGAAAGCCCGGGTGATAAATTCGGGGTTTATTGGCGGCAACGTTAAGAAAATTGGCCGAATTCCGTTCGCAATGCATTTATCCCGGACGATCGTGAGATCTTTTATCACCTGCGATGGAGTTGCGCCGCCCCGGAGGCTGTTGGTGCCGCCCATGATGATCAGATATTTCGGTTGGAACGGCAGCACTTCCCGCTCAAAGCGGTCGACCATGGTTTCTGAGGTATCACCGCTGCGTCCTAGGTTCACAGTGGGGAAATTCAAATAGGTTTCAAAACTGTATTCCCAGTTGGCCGGGGAATAGGAAATCGCTCCGCCGCCATGTGTAATACTGTCCCCAAAGCAAGCCGAATAGTTTCCCTTGTTCAGATCCACGATGAACGGCTGCGCATCGGAAAAAACGCCAACGGTGTGGCCTTCCTCGTCCAGGCCGCGTACCCGCCAATAATAGGTTCCGGGTGTTATTCTGGGTTCGTCATCATAACAATCAAAAGCAACGACTTGTTTACTCCATATCCGGTAAACGGATGGTTCCGTTCCGTTAGGGTTTTCGGGCGGCTCGTTGGTAATTTCTACTTCGTATAAGGAAGCGCCGCTAATGGGTATCCAGGCATAAGCGGGGTACAGTGGGGTCGGCATGCCGTTTTGATTAAAGGTTATGTTTAATAACGGTTTGAGGGGTTGCTGGATCGTGCGGTCAACCACAATTTCCCCGGCATCAGAAAAAACGCCCATTGGCGCAGCGGTGAAATCCAGTGCCCGCACACGCCAGTAAAAATGGTTGCCGACATAATTCCGCAGATTCGCATTAAATCCGTTCGTATACACTTCTCGCGAAAACGTGATACGATGAATGGATGGTTCAATGTCGTTCGGATTTTCCGGCGGTTGGCTAAGTAATTCCACTTCATAAAATACTGCACCCGGCACAACGGTCCAGGCAAGCATGGGGGTTGCAGACGCGGGGGAAGCGGCCGAAAACTGAGAAAGAATTTGCGGTTTCACTTGGGCAAAGTCTTGCGGCGTGACTTTCATGACTTCGGCCAAGTTAACGGCATCAGAAAA
Source organism: uncultured Negativicutes bacterium (assembly GCA_964446265.1). Classification (GTDB taxonomy): domain Bacteria; phylum Bacillota; class Negativicutes; order CTSoil-072; family CTSoil-072; genus CTSoil-072. Next base: position 3,480 of record CAYUNV010000055.1, read on the forward strand.
AAAACCGATTGGATTATTGAATAATCCGCGGGCAGATACTCGCCAATAGGTTCGGAATGGAAAATTTTGATTAATGGTTAACGTTTCATCCCAGGTACGATATTTCGCGATGATTTTTGATCTTGGCATTTTTTTCTTATCATCATTGGGTGGTGTGTTCAATACTTCTACTTCATAATGAACAGGCAGGGGGAATTTGGACCAGGTGAGGACATATTCATTGTTGCCCTCGTGAATTTCAAGGCTTGGTTTATAATCAATCACACCGGCAAGGACCGTGACTTCGAAGCCGATTATAATAATTAGCAAAATAGTAATGATCGTCGAGAGAAAGCGTTTCATGCAATTTTCTCCTTCTTGATTAGCAGAGTTTAGAAAACCCGGCTTGCGCCGAGCTTCTATAGCGACGGTGGAAGCCGTCGGTTGCACTTATGTACGCCAGATAAAATTTTACATTTTCTGGTGTACCAAAAAACGGAGAAGAAAAGGGATTGGCGGATTTATTTAGCCGATGATTGCCGGGACGTAAGTGCCGATTTGACAATAACTCCGGGAATATTTCCTAATTTACCGGTTAGAGCGCCGACATCGTCGGTATTTCCTTCGATGAGCAGTGAAATCAGACCGACATTTTCTTCGTGTTTGGGAATCCCCATCCGCCCGATGATAAGTTGACTATATTCGCTGATGATGCTATTTACTTTATCCGCTACGTTGTGCGGGTCATTAAGAACAATTCCAATTACGCCAATCCGTTTGGCCATTCGAAATTCCTCCTTTGAAGAATAAATTAGATAATAGTTGCCCGTAAACGGGTGATGTTATATTATACCTTATATTGGAGAATACTGCAATTTCCAACTTTGTATTGCTGCTCGAATTGCTACTGGAAAGTAAATCAATAAATAGGGCAGGATTTGTCGTCGTGAAAAGCTAATAAGTTAATATAGGAACATAATCTTTCTAGTAGTTTACGTGGCAAAAATCAACGGAGGAGTATAATCCATGGAACTGATTTTGTTTCTTAAGGGTATCCTTGTTGGCTTTTCTATTGCAGCGCCTATCGGGCCGATCGGAATTTTATGCATCCGCCGCACTTTTGCCAAAGGGCGTAATTATGGATTTTATTCCGGCTTGGGGGCGGCTACCGCCGATTCGATTTATGGCTGCATTGCTGCATTTGGGCTAACGTTCATCTCTGATTTTATTATCAGTCAAAAATCGTGGTTGTCTATAGTAGGCGGGATCTTCCTCTGCTGGATGGGGCTTAGGGCGTTTTTGAGCCAGTCGATCCAAAGGGATGCGTCTATTCCTGTATCCAGCAACGGGTTGCTCGGCTCTTATTTATCTACTTTTGTCTTGACCCTGACCAATCCGTTGACGATTATTGCTTACATCATGATTTTTGCCGGGTTGGGGCTTGCTGATGCCGGGAACAGTTATTTTTCTGCTGCGGTTGTGGTTCTGGGCGTTTTTATCGGCTCATCGCTTTGGTGGCTGCTTCTTAGTATCGGCATCAGTATTTTTCAAATTCGTCTTAGTCCTAAATGGCTGCTGTTTGTAAACAAGTTGTCAGGGGTTATTCTTTTGGCGTTTGGGATTTTTGTTTTCTGGAGTTTTGCCCATTGACAGCGCGTTTTTCTTATAGCGGGTTTAACAAGCTGGTAATGAAGATAAAACTTGGTTTGCGCCAAGTTTGCTAAAAAGTTTACATTATTGGGAAGGATTTAATGATCATGGAGTCATTGATTATTCAAGCAAAATCTATGCAAACGGAACTCATTGCGCTTCGGCGCCAACTTCACCGTTATCCGGAGATTGGTTATCAAGAATACAAAACATCGCAGTTTATCACGGATAAACTGAAAGAGTATGGGCTTGAAATTATGCCGTTGCAAGGAAAAACCGGAGTGGTAGGAATTCTCAAAGGAGAAAGAACGGGAAAGGTTGTGGCATTACGGGCGGATATTGATGCGCTGCCGATCCAGGAAGAAACCGGTGTTGATTACCAATCACAGCATCCCGGCATTATGCATGCCTGTGGGCACGATGCGCATACTGCCTGTTTGTTGGGGGCTGCCTGTTTGCTTTCGCAGCGGAAAGAAGAGTTAAACGGAATGGTGAAATTCTTTTTTCAGCCGGCGGAAGAGCTTCTGGGTGGGGCGCAGTCGCTCATTGATCAAGGAGCTCTTAGGAATCCAGACGTTGATGTGATTTTCGGTTTGCACACGAAACCGGATATTCCGGTGGGAAAAGTAGTTCTTCATCCCGGGCCTTTGATGGCTGCGGTGGATGTTATCCGCATCACGGTCAAGGGCAAAGGCGGACATGGAGCAATGCCGCATACGACCCACGATCCGATTATGGCGGCGGCGGCGATTATCCAGGGCGTCCAGACGATTGTCAGCCGACAGGTAAACCCATTGGATCCTGCGGTCATCTCTTTTGGCA
>CAYUNV010000055.1:5978-6221 GCA_964446265.1 uncultured Negativicutes bacterium
CGTTCGCTTGTCACCGGGATTGCCGCTGCCATGAATACAGAGGCGGATATGATGTACCGCTGCGACCTGCCTGCGCTAATAAACCCGGAGAATTTACAAGTTTTTTGCCGAGAGTCTTTGGGAAAAGTATTCGACATAGATGGGTTTGCTTCTGCTACGCCTTGCATGGGCGGTGAAGACTTTTCTATTTATCAACAGCAAGTCCCCGGCGTGTATTTATGGCTGGGAACCGGCAGTCCGGCG
>CAYUNV010000055.1:6231-7662 GCA_964446265.1 uncultured Negativicutes bacterium
GATTTGCAGTGGCATCATCCCAAATATAACATTGACGAAACTGCAATATCTTATGGCGCAGCGGCATTGTCCCAATTAGCTGTGGATTATCTTCGTTGAGCAGCAGGATTTTAATGGATAACTGCCAATACATTATGGTATTGTATTTTAACTATGGTCGAATTTCAGAGAGGGGTCTTACAAATTGAAGAAGGATATCAAACAGCTTGTTCAGGAACAGCATGAGGAGGTAGTGGCTTTACGGCGTTACTTTCATATGTATCCTGAAGTAGGTACACAGGAATTTAATACGCAAAAGAAGATTATGGCGGAATTAACGGCGCTCGGTTTGCAACCGCGGCCGATCGCGAATACCGGAGTTATTGCCGAATTGCAAGGCGGAAAACCAGGGCGTACCTTGGCGATCCGCGCTGATATAGACGCATTGCCACTCCAGGACGAATGTGAAAAATCGTATCAATCGCAAAACCATGGGGTTTGCCACGCTTGCGGTCATGATGGACATATTGCCATGCTGCTGGGTGTTGCCAAGGTGTTAACAGAAATACAAGAGGATATTGCCGGCAAAGTCCGTTTCTTGTTTCAGCCGTCGGAAGAACGGTTCCCTGGCGGTGCGTTATCATTGATTGAAGAGGGTGCCTTAGACGGCGTAGATATGATCATTGGCGCCCATCTTTGGCAGCCGGTTCCGGTTAATGCGATTGGCATTGCCTACGGGCGGATGATGGCAGCTCCGGATGAGTTTAAAATCACAGTGAAAGGTAAAGGCGGACACGGTTCTATGCCCCATCAAACTGTCAGCGCGCTGCTGGTTGCCGCCCAAATTGTAACCGCGCTCAGCGCGGTTACTGCCCAGAGTGTTGATCCGTTAGAAGCGGCAGTATTGTCCATTGGCAGTTTTAACTCGGGCGAAGTCTTCAACATCATTCCGGATACTGCGGTTGTGAAAGGCACTGTGCGATCTTTCGAACAAAAAGTCCGGTTAAAGGTATTCGAACGGATTGAACAGATCACGAAAGGGATCTGCGAGGCGGCCGGCGCGACGTACGAGCTTGATAAAATATTCGGATTTCCTCCCGTCATCAACGATGTGGCGATTACGAAAGTATTTGCCGAGGTTGGCGCTGAAGTTTTGGGAAGCCAGGGGGTCGTGAAAATTCAACCTTCCATGGGCGGTGAGGATTTTTCGTATTTTCAGGAAAAGGTACCGGGAACGTTCATTTTTGTTGGTGTGGGCAATCCGGAAAAAGGGATCATCTATCCTCAGCATCACCCGAAATATGATATTGATGAACAAGCTTTGGCAAATGGCGTGGAAATCATGGCGAAGACGGCGCTGAAACTTTTGGCCTGATTATGTAAAAGATAACTGAGCTGGTTTGCCAAGCATATTAGTCTGTGGGAATAAAAAAGATTATCCTACGATAGGGT
>CAYUNV010000055.1:7672-15257 GCA_964446265.1 uncultured Negativicutes bacterium
CTTTTCTTGCGTTGAATTAATGACTGATATGTGAAAGTGGTATAGAAGTAATTGTAGAATGGGTGGTTATTTTTGCACAATGAAATCCGGGGTTATGCGGCAGTTACTGTCGCGGCAATTTTATGGGGGGTTGGCGGAACGGTCGCAAAGTTGATATTTAATCAGGCGATCAGTCCGTTTTTGCTTGTGAAATTGCGGCTGGCATTGTCTTTTTTTGTGTTAGAGGCGGGGCTGTTTTTTTACCGGCCGACCTTATTAAAAATTGCGAAGAGGGATATCGGTTATTTTGCTATTTTGGGTATTTGCGGCATGTCTGCGGTTAATTTTTTTTATTACTATACAATCATGTTGACAAATGTGGCTACCGCTGTCTTCCTGCAGTATTTGGCGCCTGTTTTCATGGCGGCGTACGCAGTTTTTTGGCAAAAAGAGTTTTTGGGCTGGTTTCGCGGCGGCGCGATTGTTTTGGCGACGTTGGGCGGATTGCTGATTTTACTGGGATCGGAAGATGTTACTTCGATCGGTGTGGTTGGAATGGCCAGCGGGCTGGTGTCGGCTGTTTTTATGGCCTTTAATACCGTGTTTGGCCAACGGGGAGTCCGAAAATATCATCCCGTTACGGCGCTCTTATATTCGATTGGCTTTGGGGCCCTGTTTTGGTGGATCATTCCGCCGTATGGATGGGATGCAAGCGCTATTATTACTGCGAACATGGGATTGCTAGTGTATGTAGTTATATTCTCTACCATCATTCCTTTTTTGTTATACTTCATCGGTATGCGGTATTTGCCGCCGGCCAATGTTGGAATTACAGCTTGCATGGAACCGGTTTGGGCCTCTTTGGTCGCTTATTGGGTGCTGGGAGAAACAATGAGTTTTTTACAGGTAACTGGTGGAGCGCTGGTTGTCGTCGCGGTTATTTTATTGCAATTGAACATAAAATCGAAAACCATAGATGTCGGGGGTAATTGAAATGCATATTGTTTTGGTGGAACCGGAGATCCCTGGAAATACGGGCAATATTGCCCGCTTATGCGCGGCGACAGGCATTGAACTGCATTTAGTTCGGCCGCTCGGCTTTTCCATTGAAGATCGTTACTTGAAGCGGGCCGGACTCGATTATTGGCATTTGGTCACCGTTCATTGCCATGATAGTTTTGCAGAAGTAGCGGAACGTTATGCCGGCCAAAATTTTTATTTTAATTCGACAAAGGCACATAAGCGCCATACCGATGTTTCGTTCACGGCGGATGATCTTTTGGTTTTTGGGAAAGAAACGGCCGGCTTGCCGGAAGAACTGCTTGCGGCTAACCCAAACCATTGTATCCGGATCCCCATGTTGGAGGATGCGCGGTCGCTGAATCTTTCCAACGCAGTTGCTGTTGTGGCTTATGAAGCGTTACGGCAATTGGATTTTCTTTCGCTGCGGTGAAAATATAACCGCGATTATTTCGGAAAGAATTGCAGGGCTGAAGAAAAGCAAGGCAGGAGTTTTGCGGGTGTGCATGGAAGGAATAGCAACAATATCCTGCTGTTGCTAAATCGAACCTACATTTTAGGAAAAGGATATACATTATTATAAAGTTAGGTGGAATGAATATGAGTATTCATGATAAAGCGCATGAACTGGCGAAAGCATTAAATACCTCTTATGAATATCAGGCTGTTTTAAAGGCTAAACAACCGCTTGCTGCCGATGTGGTAGCAAAAAAAATGGTAACTGATTTTTTTGCCAAGCAAATGGAAATCCAGTATGCAATGATGACCGGCGCGCCGGAAGATCCGGAAAAGAAAGCGCAATTGCAAAAGATGTTTGAATTAATCCAGTACAATAATGTAGCCAGGGACTATATACAAGCACAATTACGGCTGCAAATGATTATGCAGGATGTTTCCAAAATTATTGCCGATTCGGTGGCTGAAGGACTGGATGTTATTGGAAAACAATAAAATATCATTCACTATTTTACAAGAATTACAAAACAGTCTGCCTTCAACCCGGATCTTGTTTTCCGAACCGTTGGCGCAATATACTACGTTTAAAATCGGCGGCCCTGCTGATTGTCTGGTTTTTCCTTCTTCGGTACAAGATGTGGCGGCTGTTCTTGCTTTTGCAAAAAAACATACGATACCGGTTACCCTTTTGGGAAACGGTTCGAATGTCTTGGTTTTGGACGGCGGAATCCGTGGGATTGTTGTTAAATTTGATAAGGACTTCTCCGCTGTCCGCCATGAAGGCACAAAACTGATTGCCTGTGCCGGTGCTTTATTGAAAGATGTATCTTTGTATGCTGCGGCGCAGGGACTCGCCGGCTTTGAATTTGCCGTAGGGATTCCCGGCAGCATTGGCGGTGCCGTATTTATGAACGCCGGCGCCTATGAAAGTGATATGAGCTGTGTCGTTGCTTCCGTGACTGCGGTATCTTCTATTGGTGAAGTCAGACGGTTTTTGCGGGAAGATCTTGCATTTTCTTACCGGCACAGTGTGTTTCAGGAAAATCATTATGTGGTTTGTGAAGTGGAGATTAATTTGCAAGCTGGCAACGAAGAAAATATCCGTCAAAAAATGGCTGACTTAACCCTCCGTCGGGAGACAAAACAACCTATTGAAATGCCGAGCGCCGGCAGTACTTTCAAACGGCCGCCCGGTAAATTTGCCGGCACGTTGATTGATCAAGCCGGGTTGAAAGGGTTTCAGGTTGGCGGCGCTCAAGTATCGGAAAAGCATGCCGGTTTTGTTGTGAATGCTGGTGGTGCGACTGCACAGGATGTACTGGATCTTATCGCCAAAGTTCAACGTCGGGTTGAAGCCCGGTTCGGCATACTCTTACAACCGGAAGTGCGTATTTTGGGAGAAAAATAGATTAATTCTTCGTCCATCTTCTAAACGAATGACGGTAATGCAATGAATTGGAGACTGTGAATACTGAAAAAAGGATGTGGCGTTATGCGATTGACTTTTTTGGGAGCAGCGATGATGGTTACCGGTTCATCATATCTATTGGAAGCGGATGATAAGAAAATTTTGATTGATTGCGGCATGTTTCAGGGGTCAAAAGCAATTACTTTATTAAACCGGCGCGGCTTTTTGTTTGATCCCGCGGAGATCGACTGTGTGCTTCTAACTCACGCGCATATCGATCATAGCGGGTTGTTGCCCAAGCTGTATAAAGAAGGTTTTAAAGGAAAGATATATGCCACCAAAGCTACTACGGATTTGGCGGGGATTATGCTGCCGGATAGTGCGCATATTCAGGAATTTGATACGGAGATTGCCAATCGCAAAGGACGGCGGGCCGGGCGGGCAATGGTGGAACCACTGTATACCGTAGATGATGCCTATGACTGCCTGGAACGGTTTAAGCCGGTTTCACATGATGTTGCCATTTCCCTGTCGCCAAACATTTCGGTTTCATTTCGTGATGCAGGGCATATTCTTGGGTCGGCAATTCTGGAAATATGGGTTGCCGAGGGTGATTTATCGGCCAAATTGGTTTTTTCCGGTGATTTAGGCCAGTTAAATCAACCGATTGTCAAGGATCCGACAATCATTGTAGCTGCAGACTACATTATTACCGAAGCTACCTATGGCAATCGCCTCCACCACCACTATGACAAGAAAGAAATGCTGGCGCAAGTTATCAATGAAACAGTGAAGCGCGGTGGTAATTTGATTATTCCGGCGTTCGCAGTCGGTCGTACCCAAACCTTGCTTTATTATTTACATGAACTTTTGAACGAAAACAAAATTCCGGATATCCCAATATTTATTGATAGCCCCTTGGCGATTTCCGCGACGGAGATATTTTTGCACAATCCGCAGGAATATGATGAAGAGACCCATAATATGTTCGTCGAAAATCAGTCTTACTCAAGGCATTTGAGTGTTTCTTTTACCAAAACGGCGGATGAATCGAAGATGCTGAACAAATTGGAACAGCCGGCAATTATTATATCAGCAAGTGGCATGGCGGAAGCAGGCCGGGTTTTGCATCATTTGAAACATAATTTGTGGCGTCCGGAAGCTGGGATCTTGTTTGTCGGGTATCAGGCGGAAGGTAGTATGGGGCGGCGGCTTCTCGAAGGAGAAAAGAGAGTCCGGATTATGGGCGAGGATATTAGCGTTAAAGCAACGATCTATAATATTGACGGATTTTCCGCCCATGCCGACCAAAAAGAATTGCTGGACTGGTTGGGTCATTTTAAAGAAAAACCGGCCAATGTTTTTGTTATTCACGGTGAAGAAGAGGCGACAGAAGTATTTGCCGCGTTGATTAAAGAAAAGCTGGATATGCAGGCTTATATTCCACGTTATGGTGATGCGGCCGTTTTGCATGGGCGTGAATGGCACATTGAACCGTCGCAAATCACGGTTGTTGCCCCGCCGCTTCAGCAATTGCGCGACTACATTTCCCAAATTGAAGAAGAATTCACGGTATATAGTCATGGCTTAGAGAGAGAAGCAGCAGAAAACATGAAAAAAGTACCGGATATCATGCATCGGTTGGAAAGAATACGAACGGCTATCCGCCGTACGGCAGGAAAAGCGTAAAGACAAAAACCACGGTATTTTTGCAATCGTGGCTTGATTGCAAAATAGTGAAATATGTATTGTAGTGATAGCATTTCTTTTAATTTTATTGTATAATAAAAAGGTTAATAATGAATTATTGGGATGCATTAAGAAAGGCCTTGCATCTCTTTTCTTTTCGGGTACAGTTAGGAGCATGTTTCCGAAACATTAACGATAAGCAAGTATTGGGAGGATCTAGATATGAAACGAGAAGATTTACGGAATGTGGCAATTATTGCCCACGTTGACCATGGCAAAACGACACTGGTAGACGCAATGCTTAAGCAAAGCGGGATATTTCGCGCCAATGAACAGGTTGCGGAACGGGTAATGGATTCGAATGATTTGGAACGGGAACGTGGAATTACGATTCTGTCCAAAAATACGGCTGTTATGCATGATGGGACAAAAATTAATATTGTCGATACGCCTGGGCATGCCGATTTTGGCGGCGAAGTGGAACGGGTATTAAACATGGTCAATGGAGTATTGTTACTGGTTGATGCGTTCGAAGGACCGATGCCGCAAACAAAATATGTTTTGCGGAAAGCCTTGGAGCAGAAGTTGAAACCAATCGTAGTTATTAACAAAATTGACCGTCCGGACGAGCGGGTTAAGGATGTTGTTGACGAAGTATTGGAGCTCTTCATGGAATTGGATGCAACGGATGAACAGCTTGATTTTCCAGTAGTGTATGCATCCGCCCGGGCTGGGATTGCAAAATTGAATATGGATGATGAAAGTTCCGATTTGGCGCCGCTGTTTAAAATGTTAATCGATGAAATTCCGGCGCCGGAAGGCGACATTGACGGTCCGTTGCAAATTATGATTACCACGTTGGATTATGATGATTATGTCGGACGGATTGCCATTGGCCGTGTGATCCGTGGCCGGGTTTATAATGGCCAGCAAGTTTGTATTTTGAACGGAGAAAGTGAACGTAAGGCTAAAATTGGCCGCCTGTATGCTTATGAAGGGTTGAAACGAACAGAAGTGCCTGAAGCGGCATTGGGAGATATTGTCGCTATTATTGGCTTGGATGATGTTAATATCGGCGAAACAATTGCCGATCCGGAAAATCCGGAAGCATTGCCAATGATTAATATCGATGAACCAACGTTGGCGATGGTGTTCCGGGTTAATAACAGTCCCTTTGCCGGAAGAGAAGGCCAGTTTGTAACTTCGCGCCATCTGCGCGACCGCCTGTTTAAAGAGGTTGAAACCAATGTGAGTATGCGGGTCAATGAAACAGAGAGCCCGGATGCGTATGAGGTTTCCGGCCGTGGGGAATTGCATCTTTCGATCCTCATTGAGACGATGCGCCGGGAAGGCTTTGAGTTCCAAGTTGGTAAACCCAAAGTAATTTTAAAGAAAATCCATGGGCAGGTTTGTGAGCCGATGGAATTATTAACGATTGATGTTCCGCAAGATTTTATGGGTTCGGTCATGGAAGCGCTGGGAACCCGTAAGGCGGAAATGATCAATATGACGGAAATAGCAGGGTATTTACGGTTGGAGTTTATTATTCCCGCCCGGGGCTTGATTGGTTTCCGGTCCAATTTTTTGACATTAACCAAAGGAAACGGAATTATGCACCATGTGTTTCATGGTTATGCGCCATCAAAGGGAGAAATTCCGGTTCGCTCGCGCGGAGTGCTTGTGGCTTTTGAAAACGGGGAAACTACGGCCTATGGCATTAACAGCGTCCAAGATCGCGGCACCATGTTTGTGGTTCCCGGACAGGAGATTTACGAGGGCATGATTGTCGGTGAAAATGCCCGGGAATTAGACATGGAAGTGAATCCGTGCAAAAAGAAACATGTTACCAATATGCGGTCAAGCTCTGCCGATGACGCCGTGCGTCTTATTTCGCCGCGTATTCTCAGTCTGGAACAGGCGTTGGAATACATTAATGATGACGAATTGGTGGAAGTAACGCCAAAAAGTATCCGGTTACGGAAAGTAATTTTGAATCGCCAATTGCGGGCAAGAGATCGGAAAAACAGTGCGGTGGCTGCGGAATAAAGACCTGGTTCAGACGGGGCTTGCCCCGTCTGAACTATATCTAGGGCTGCTTTTGCGTAAAAAAGAGGATGTTAGAATAGACAATTCCTTCCGATTGTATGAAATTGAATTATTTTGCAAAAAAATTGATATTTTTCTCCAAAAAAGAAGGGGATCTGTAAGTTTTGTCGAATGTTTACCAAAAAATGGACAGCAGAAGTGTTATTTTTTGGTGGAGGTGAATGTGTAATGGCAGGCGTAATAATAGACAAATTAACCAATTTTTTTATGGCTCCGGAAGAAGTGCTATCCTCAGAGGAGAGTGGACAGGCTGGATCTGCTGGCCGGGAATCACATCTTCGCTTGCACAAAACGACAAAGTCTACTGATCTTACTGTAGTTGTCTGTTCACCAACGAATTTTGATGATGTTTGTCTTTATGCTGATTATCTTAAGGTGAATACTGCAATCATTTTAAATTTTGAGAGTGCTGAGGCTGATTTGCAGCGTCGGATCCGTGATTTTTTGGATGGGGTCTGCCGGGTGACCGAGGGATCTATGCAACAGATCTCGGAGTCTTTGGTTATGTATGCGCCGGCTGGGGTTGCTTTTTCGAAAGACCTCTATGGCTATTCGGTCCCGACTTATGTAAAATCAAGCAACATGTAGTAAGTACGGGAAAGTAAGTACAGGAATTATTTATTTTTTATACAACGCAGATTGGCCTTTTCAAGAGCTTGGGAGTGGTTATTAGAGACCACTCTTTTTTATTATAAAAAAAGCAATTCAAGATGGTTTATTTGTTATAATAGTACTATTATAAGAACGTGAGATTTTTTTATGGACGGAAGGAACAACGAGTGTAGTATGCAATTATTTCCTGACATTGCAGCTGATATCGTTTTGTTTAACGGCGTTGTTTATACGGCGGATGAAGCGGATACGGTGCACGAAGCGGTAGCGGTTAAAGATAAGAAAATTTTGTTTGTTGGCAGTAATGAAGCGGTT
>CAYUNV010000056.1:0-15243 GCA_964446265.1 uncultured Negativicutes bacterium
TAAGAACAAATTCATGATTTTGGCGCCAATGATACCGGATGCGGTACCACCAAGAAAAGCAATCAAGCCAAGCAGAATGATCAGAAGAGTTTCATACGTTAAAAAGCGATCAGCAGACATTGTAGAACCGATCGCGACCGTAAGAACGATGGTAATCACATTCATGAGATCGTTAGCAGCAGTCTCCGCGAGACGCGAAACCAAGAGAACTTCCCTTAACATATTGCCAAGCATAAGCATAGTAATGAGCGGCGCTACCGGCGGCAAAAGAAGATTAACGAGAATAGCTATCACAAACGGGAATACGATTTTTTCCAAACGCGAAACCGGTCGGGCTTGTGTCATGACAATAGATCGTTCTTCCTTACTGGTCAAGAGTTTCATAATCGGCGGCTGAATAAGCGGCATCAGTGCCATATAAGAATAGGCCGCGACGGCGATTTGCGGTAAGAGATGCGGCGCTAGCTTCATCGTAACAAAGATAGCCATGGGACCATCCGCTCCACCAATAATCCCGATAGCTCCAGCCTCAGCAATCGTAAAACCGGCCAATTTCGCCAAAATGATTGCAATAAAAATTCCAGCATGCGCCGCCGCCCCTAAGATCATTAAACTAGGGCGGGCGATCATAGGCCCGAAGTCAGTCATTGCACCCACGCCAAGAAAAATCAACGGTGGTATAATGACAAGCTCTACGCCGCGAAAAGCATAGTAGAAAAGTCCGCCAGGCGCATTTAAATCGGATCCGGGAACATTAGCAACAATACAAGAAAAACCGATGCCGAGCAATAAAAATGGTTCATATTTCCGGGCCAACGCCAGATACACAAGAACAGCACCAACGATGATCATGATGATGTTGCCCGCGGTAATGGAAGTTAACCCGGTTTGACCACTGAGCGCCAGCAACAATCCTAAAAATTGTTCAATCATTCAATACACCTTCCGTTCATAATATATTGTTGTGTATGAATTAGTGCCCGCCTTTCAGTTCTTCATCGGTAATTTTGCCCAATTTATTCAAACGTGGAAAAAGGTACAACACCAGACTGATCAGCCAAATAATAACAATACTGAGAAAGAAATCGACTATACTGAGGATAATGGCGCCTCCCAGGGTATCAGGAACAACCATAGGTACAATATTCATAACGTTTCCTCCTTATTTGCCTATTGTTATAAATCTGATGCAAAAATCTCTGCTACTCCTCCACCAATCAGCAAAACATCATCCATTTTTTCGCCTTCATTCACTGCACTACTCGCGGAAAAAGGCAAGAAGTATCCGAATTCTTTTTTCCATCTTAATCCCTCCAATCCATGTTTATTACGAGCTGTATAAAAAATATCGTGTTCATGGATACAAACCTATAACAATGCCGTAGCCGGGCATCTCTACCCGGCTACGAACGTAATCTTGCCGAGACCGCTCCACACGATTACGTTAAACATTTTGTATTTTGTTTTATCGACATATGATCATCGGACCAGTCAAGCAATGATCGTATGTTATCTGTAAAATTGAAAGCAAGCAACATACAGTGCTCAATGATACTATCTACTATTATTCCCTTTTTAAAAACATTTTCCTTTATCAGATATAATCAAGAAAATATTTATTTTTCATATTTCCAAACTTTCATCCGAGCCGAAAAAACATCTGTGCCGGCCTCTTCCATCCGTAACCGGATAAATTCTGATCATCCCCAAGGTTTCAAAGTTTATCTCTAATTCCAAACAGGATTTTATAGCTAACGCCAAGAATATATTTTTCAAGTCGTTGATATCAATTCGCTATATTTCTCTTGCAGTGCCTGCTGCATTCATACTCCCGCATACTGTTTGAAGAAAATCAAGCTGCTTGCAGGAGTTTTTTTCAGCAGCCATCAAAACAACTTCGCAAACTGTAAAGGAGGCTTCTTGTCATCATGCTAAACCCTAACGATTTATTTCTTTCCCAAGAATTGCTTCTGGCCGGGGCGGCCATAGAGACCGGAGTCATCCCTTATCTTCACAATAATCCCGACAGTGATGCGCTAACCATTGCCAACGCACTAACCTTGGACAAACGGGCGGTCAGTATCTTATTAGAAGCCTTGACTGCTTGCGGCTATACCGCTTCCACCCCCTCAGGATACCGTTTATCAACACAGTTGTCCGCATTGCTCTATCCAGACAGCGGCGGCGAAGATCGTTTTTCCTTCCTGCATACCTACTACCAAGTAAAACGCTGGGCCAACCTGTCTGAAGTTATTCGCAGCGGCAAACCGGCCTTGCAAGAGGGTTCACCCTCTTCTCTCATAGGTTTCATGCATGCCATGCGACGCAACTCCGTTCCTAATGTTGATAAGATTGCCGCCTTGGTCTGCGACGGTTTAACAAGGCCCTTTTCCGTACTGGACATCGGCGGCGGCCCCTTGGTACATGCCCGGGCCTTCAGCCGCTTGGGCGCAACCGTAACCATCCTTGATACGCCTGATACCCTGCACTTGATGGAACAGGATCTGGCTCTTAACGACCCGATCCACCTTGTTCCGGGGGATTTCAACGCCCAACTTCCAAACAGTCTTTTCGACATTGCCTACTTGGGTAATATCTGTCACATATACGGACCCGAACATAACCGTGCCTTATTCCACCGGGTTTACCAGTCTCTCCGCCCCGGCGGCCGGATCGTCGTCCATGATTTTGTGCGTGGTCTATCGCCCCGTGCTCCGCTCTTCAGTGTGAATATGCTGGTAAGCACCGAAACCGGCGGTACTTGGTCACAGGAGGAATATTTCTCCTGGCTCGAGAACGCCCAGTTTAGCGATATCGTACTACACGACTTAGGGGATCATCAATTGATTATCGGCAACCGTCAACCACAGAAATAAAACGGTACGGCAAAAGACAAGGAACAGACTTCAGAATAAGTCTGCTCCTTGTCTTTTCATATTTACTCCTTCAAGAAATACATTAAATTTTGTGGTGGGTCATACTTTTATATATGGTGTCCAGGGTAAGTTCCTTAATCTGTTGTCCGTCAAGGGCAATGTAGATGCCTTCCGCACAATGGGTTTCTTTCATGCGGATTGTTTTGACTTTAATAAAAGGATCCATTTTTAAGAACCTGATTTTTCCGACAATATCTTCATACAATTCTATAGCCCCCTGCGCCATACAAGTATCGCACATGCAGATCGTAAATTCCCGAACCTTATAGACAGAATCTGCTTTATGCCGAATACCGGCGAAAGCGCTGTCGCCCTTAACCGGCGAATAATGGGTATGCAGCAACTTATGAGCCACCGGCGAATTGGCCTCCTCATAATAGTCCCTGTACAGCCGAAGGATATCCGGATTTTCCTGCGATTTGCGGTATTTCGAAGTCTTATCGATATTGACCAAAACCTGCTGCCGCTTTTCCAGATCATCGACCTTCTCGGGAATAGGATGTCCCGCTCCGCAGATGCAGCCGCCTGGGCAAGCCATCACTTCAATCAAGTCATAGCCCACATCTTGGCCTTGAAGAATTTTTTCTACGATAGGTTCGGCGTTATGCAAGCCGCTCACTACAGCAACCCGCACTTTCTGACTATTTGTCTCAATAGTAGCTTCTTTTAACCCCTCAAATCCTCTCATTTCTTCAAAATCCAAATGTTCTTCCAAGACACTGCCGGTCAGTTTTTCCACCGCCATCCTTAGCGCAGCTTCAGCCACTCCGCCAGAAGCTCCAAAAAGCACTCCCGCTCCGGAAACCTGCCGATAAGGGTCGTCAAATTCCTGGAGAAGGATGTCTGCCGGGTCAATCCGGACCAGGTTCACCATCTCAAGAAGGTCAGTGGTAGTCAATACGGCATCCACATCGCGGACTCCACCCGGAGCAAACTCCGGCCGGGCCGCCTCGAATTTTTTGGCAAGGCAAGGAACAATCGAGACAACGAACAATTCTTGTTTATCTAGCCCTGCCAATTGCGCATAATGATTCTTGACGGTTGCTCCCATCATCTGCTGCGGCGATTTGCAGGTGGAAAGATGGGAAAGAAGTTCCGGATAACGCCGCTCAACAAAATTCACCCATCCCGGACAACACGAAGTGAATTGAGGCATCCGGTCCTTTCTGGCTACGCGGTTCAAAAATTCGGTTGTTTCTTCGACGATGGTCAAATCGGCCGCAAAACAAAAGTCAAAGATTTTATCAAACCCCAGTTTTTTCAACATTCCCGCCAAATAGGCCGATGCGTTTTCAAAGGGAATTCCGTATTGTGACGAAATGATGCTCCGTACAGCCGGCGCGACGAAGCCAACGACCGTCTTCGCAGGATCGTTGATGGCTTTGAAAACATTCCCCTGCTCTGAAATATAGGTTAATGCGCCGCACGGACAGGCGTTTACACAGTGTCCGCAGCTTACACAATCAGTTTCATCCAGCGGCAGGCCGCTTTTAGTACCGACCAGTTGACGGCCGCTCTTAATATAATATGCAAGAATATCCGGTCCCTCCACTTCGGCACAGGCGGCAATGCAACGACCGCAAGAGAAGCACTTGTTATGGTCGCGCACGATAAAGGAATGATCCTGGATAACCGGTATGTATGGCCGCTCATGGATTGGTTTTACATATTCGATTTGGTGGTCTGTAGCTTCCTTACGAAGCTCACAGCTATACCGCTCACTGCAGCCACATTCCAAGCAACGGCTTGCTTCTGCCATTGCCGTGTCCACGTCGTAGCCGGCTTCCACTTCCCGAAAATTATTTTTTCTCTCTTCCAGCGGCAAGGCAGTAAATTCCGCCCGTTTCAATTTTGGCATGACCTCAAATTCCCACCTCGGCAGATCTTCCAGACTCCCCCAGCTGCAACTGTAGTCGAGTGTTTGCGGTTTGACATAACCAGTCATGAGGTAAGCATGCATATCTTCCGCCGCATGCCGTCCGGCCCCAACTGCCTGAATGACCGTAGACGGACCGGTTACGCAATCTCCCCCGGCAAAGACATTGATCTCCGACGTTTGAGAGGATTTCGGGTTGGTCTCTATGTCGCCCCATTTATTCAACTGTACCGGCAAATCGTGATACAGGAACTGGGTGTTCGTGCTTTGTCCAATGGCGCCGATGATGATATCCGCTTCGATGACCGTCTCGCTTCCTTCGATAGGAACAGGGCGCCGCCGTCCGGAACGGTCCGGTTCCCCAAGTTCCATACGAATGCAGTGTAGTTGTTTTTTCCCTTCATTCGCTGTTATTTTGGTTGGCGCCATCAGGAAGATCATCTCGACGCCTTCGTGGATTGCCTCTTCCACTTCGTACGCTTCGGCCGGCATCTCTTCTTTTGTCCGCCGATAAACAAGCTTAACTGATTTTACCCCCTTGCGGATGGCGGTGCGGGCACAGTCAACCGCCGTATTGCCGCCGCCGATTATGACTACCGTATCGCCTAGATCCATTGGTTTCTGTTTCGTTTCCTGCTCCAGGTATTGAATCCCCAGCATAACGCCGGGCAGGTCTTCTCCTTCTATCTGCAGGGGGGTAGGACGCCAGGACCCGATCGCCAGGTATACGGCATCAAAATCCTTATGCAGTTCGTCCAGACGAATATGGATCCCCAACGTCTTGTTGGTCATGATTTTTACGCCCAGGCGGGTGATGATATCGACTTCCTTTTCCAACGTGGCCTTCGGCAGACGGTACTCGGGAATCCCGTAGCGCATCATTCCACCGGCGAAATTTTGTCGCTCGAACACCGTCACGTCATGGCCGTTAATGGCACTATAATAGGCAGCAGTCAGTCCTGACGGCCCTGCCCCCACGATCGCAATTTTCTTGCCGGTAGCAGGCTGTTTCGTCGGTATCCATGGTTCATCCTGCGCAATATCCCAATCGTCGATAAATAGCTTCACATGATTATTCGCGACCGGCGAATCTACCAGGTTGCGCCGGCATTTCGCCTCACAAGGATGAGGGCAAACACGGCCGCACACCAGGGGAAACGGGTTGGTGTCTCTAATGACTTTCAATGCGGTTTGGAAGTTCCCGATCGCCGCATGGCGCAAATAGGATTGGATATCAATATTGGCCGGACAAGTGGTAACACAGGGAGCCACACAGTCGGCATTATGATCAAACAACACTTGCTCCAGTCGAATTTTCCGGTAGTGTTCCAGATTCGGGCTGTTGGTGACAATGACCATATTTTCTTGAACCGGCGTGTGACAGGCTTTTACTTCACGCGTTCCTGTCGGATCGTGGAGCTCTACAACACACAAGCCACAGTTGCCATTCGACCGTTCCAAGCGAATATCATAGCACAGGTGAGGAACATGGATTCCTTCCTGCAATAGTGCCTGCAAGATGGTAAGGCCGCTGTACACCTCAATATCCCGTTTATTTACCGTGATTTTGATACGCTTTTTATTTTTTAATGTCTGCATAAGTCACCATTCCTTTTTTAAATTTAAAAGCAAATTGGCGGGCCTCTTCATCAAAAAATAGCAACGTATTTATTTTTTTAATTCTGCCATCTGTATTTATCGTAACATTTTTTCTGAATTTTTCAACTTTTATTGTTTTGACCTTAACTATATAAAATTTCTCATCGAAACCTAAAGGAAGTATTTTTTTAAGCAAGAATGAATCTAGATATATAAAAATACCATACCATTTTTATATGGCTAGGAGGCGTTTTATGAAAGTGACAGTCAATAAAGACTTTTTCTTAGGCCAAGCTCTCCCTATCATGAAATTTGATCGCATCTCTATTGCAGCCTATGGTGGGATACTTTCCGTGGCCAGTTTTGGCAATGTCGAAAATTTTCGCGTGCCAGCACACGTAATAGAACCTGGCCAAGCTTACCTGACTGCTATTGAATGGCATGATCTGGTTATGAAAGTAAAAGCAGAACCGAATAAAATGGTGGACATTGTATTGTAATGGAATAAGGAGGTTCCCTATGCAAAGTGAAATTTCATCCCGTTTAAAGCTCCGCTATTCTCCGGTAGCCATCGTATTCACGGACGAAAAGCCCGCCGGTGCTCTCGAGTTTCTGGAAGGACGCCGCGGCTGTACAAAGGAGGATCACGATGAAAGTTATCGCTTTTAACGGAAGCCCCCGTAAGGACGGAAACACCCAATACTCACTGGAAATTGTCGGCAATGAAATTGTTAACGCAGGAATCGAGTACGAAATTGTTCTTGTGGGCAATAAAAACATTCGAAGTTGCCTAGAATGTGGCCAATGCCGAAAAAACAAAGATGAACGTTGTGTAATGAGTGACGAAGTAAATGACTGGGTGCAAAAAATGAAACTGGCAGATGGAATATTGTTGGGATCACCTGTACATTACGCAGGAATCTCCGGAAGTATGAAATCTTTTTTAGATAGGGCATTCTATGTTGCCGGCAACAACGATTATCTGCTGCGCAGCAAAGTTGGCGCTGCAGTGGTTGCTTTACGGCGATCCGGCGGTATCTCCGCCTTTGATGCGTTGAACCACTATTTTTTATATTCCGGAATGATTATTTCAACATCGAATTACCGGAACATCATTCATGGCCGCGAACAAGGGGAAGCCGCAAAAGATGCAGAAGGAACCCAAATTATGCGGGTTTTAGGAAAAAATATGGCTTGGTTATTAAAAGTATTGGAAGCCGGCAAAGCAAGCATAAACTCTGTGCCACTGGAAGCTAAGGAGTACACAAACTTTATAAGATAGTCAGGCATCGAATATAAAGTTGTATCTTTTTCGCATTTTTTCCTATTATTAAACTTTTTTAAATTGTAATAATCTAGGTGATTTATTTGTTTTCGAATACTTCAGCCGCTTTTCATTAAATAAGGATCAGTTTGTCGAATCTTAATTAAATTTCATAACAAAAGATCTAAAGCCGGCAGAGAAATCTGCCGGCTTTAGATCTTTGCGACTCTATATTATTTCGCCAAAATACAGCAACTAGCATTTAGACTCATACTTTGAATATTGATGCCATACTAGATGTTAGAGGAGAACTAGAAGCCAATGCAGGAGGATAATTGTTAATGCTGTAAGAAGCATTGTAGGTAAAATCAGCCCGTGCATTGAGACTCGCCGGAGCTACATCAAGTATGTTTATCGTCCCCAGCGTACTCTGTGCATCGCCTAAACTAATCTGCGTATCATCAAAATAGCCGTCCCCATCAGCATCGATAGCCTCTGAAATGAATACTTGCGAAGAAGTAAGCCCTCCCAGATTAATTTTGTCTTGTCCATCGGTGAAATCCATAATCGTGTTAACCCCATAATACACTCCACTAGGAGATGAATTTCCAATGTCAAAAATGTCTTTTCCATCTCCACCCCATAGAACGTTATCATTGCCAACAACGGCTACCCGGTCAGCCCCGGCTGCGCCGCTCACAGTATTTTTAATGCCGTAGGCGACTACAATATCATCACCATCCCCACCGTCCAAACTATTATTATCCTCAGTGGACGCTCCAGCCATACTTGAGCCATAAGCAACCAGAAGATCCTTATCCTCATCGCCATACAGAGAATTCTCTGTGCCATTAGCAGTTAAGGTATCCCTGTCACCTCCTCCAGAAAGATAGTTTCCAACCCCACCCGCAATCAGTCTGTCAGCGCCCATTCCACCATCAAAGTAGCTGTTTGTGCTAGTATAGCTAAGCAGCAGATCTGCGCCATCGCCGCCATACAGGTGATCATTGTTACCCTCTATTGACAGCATTAAAGTGTCATCACCCGTCCCGCCATCCAGGTAGTTGGAATCACTAACAGAACCATAACCATAAGCTTCAATGTACAAACCATCGCTTCCTGCCCCGCCCACTAACTGGTTATGAGTGATATTACTGGCTGTTTGGCCCGGAGACACAATCCCTAAAATATCACCATCACTCCCACCGTCCAGATAGTTTGACTCGCAAACCAAGCCTATAACTACCAACAAATCTTGGCCCGTATCCCCCAGTAAATCGTTATCGAAGTTATTTTCATTCCCTTCGAAAAGATATGGTTCATTACCAGCTATTATTGCGCCAAGCATTAGCGTATCGCTGCCACTCCCGCCGTTTAGATAATTAGAAACGTTGCTGACAGCGCCTATCATCTCCAAAAGATCTTGATCTTCCCCGCCGATCAACCGGTTCGCAATATTATCATTTCCCGGACCTGCGACAAATTGAGGCATAGTATCGTTACCCATTGCAAAGAAAATAGCACCGGCCATTAGAGTATCGCTGCCCAATCCTCCGTCCAGATAATTTGATTCGCTAACATCACCACAAATCATCAACGAATCTTTGTTGCCGCCGCCTAGCAATCTGTTATCGATACAATCATTCCCGAAAGCCAGAACGATGTCATTACCCGTCCCACCTAGCAGTTGGTTGTCTGAACAATCGTCTCCGGCAACAATAACGTTATCATCGCCAATCCCGCCATCTAGGTAATTATAATTAATAATTTCACCCGTAACGAGCATAAAATCAGAGTCTTCTCTGCCTAATAAGTTATTGTGATTGATCTCGTTTCCGTCGATCCATAGAGTGTCATTTCCTTTCCCACCGTCCAAGGTATTATAGTTAACGATATAATCATTGTTCCCTATCCCTATTAAAAAATCATTACCGGCTCTGCCATATAAAATATCGTTGTCAATACTGGTAGACAATGTATCGGTGTCTTGAAAGTAGAGCGCATCATTTCCGTCTCCACCATCCAGCATGTCATTGCCAGCGTCCCCGAATAACGTATCATTACCCTTTAGACCAAATATTTGGTCGGCGTTCGTTGTTCCTTCCAGAAAGTCGTCGGAATTGGTTCCTTTTATGTAAACCATTTTTTGCACTCCTTTCAGTTATTATTTGTTACGTTATTTTCACTTACCTCATAAGATATTATTTGGGTTTCACCCCCTTCTTCTATACATCCCTTGCGTTAAAACAAAAGACCACCAAGCCGCAACCGGATATGTCCGATGCAACCTGGCAGCCTTAAGTTACAAACCCTTAGACCCAAGGTTTTGCGTCCTCTTCTTTCGAAAAGTTTGCCGAATATTCTGTTTAATTCAATACGATTATATCACAAAGTATAGTCTTTTGCACGATCAACTTTCTTTTAACAGCATCGGCAAAACAAATAAAACTTTGCGTTTGTTCACATATTTAGCAGTCCCTATCTCCTTATGAAATATTATGCCAACTGCATGACTGCCTCAAAGCTTTGATTTCTCTGATGAAGATAAGCGGGATCGAACCGCTGAACTCTTGAAGGTCATTTTTGTAACAAATTGGGTTGTATTTTTTACAAAAAAGAAACTGTCCCTATTTTTCTTATTGAGACACTCCCTTTAGGTTTTATCCGTAGTTTCATTTTCAATATAATAAAAGACCTACAAACCAACCTGCAACATTGGCACAAATCAGAGCGAAGTTTAACGTCGTTCAAACGCGGCATACCGATGCTCAATCCGTTTTTTCAATTCTGCCATCATTCCGTCAAAGATAAACAAATGGGCGGGCCAAAATGCGTACCAATAGATACGCCCCCACAAACCATGCGGATCAAAGATTGCGGTCATGCGTACTCTAACATAATCGCCTTCCGGCAAGATACGAAACTGGAGCCAAGCATTCCCTGGCATCTTCATTTCCGCTCTGAAGCGCAAAAGCCTATTTTCTTCGTAAGCCTCCACTCGCCAAAAATCAATCGGATCACCTAGAGCAAGTTTACGACGAGAACGTCGCCCCCGATGAAGACCCACGCCGCCAAACAATTTGTCCATAAAACCACGAATGCGCCACAAAAAATCCAGATGAAGCCAGCCGGCAGAACCGCCCAGGCGTTCGATCACATGGAATGCGACAGTGGAATTCGCCTTGACTAAAATCTCCCGCTGTTCCAATAACAAACCTTCCTTTTGACTGTACCGAACCGGCGACTGAACTGTTGGGGTCGCCGATAAGGCGCTCCACCAGACGGTATCGACTTGGTCAAGTTCAATCTTCTCAAGTGCCCGACGAATAGCAGTTTCCGGGGTAAGCAATTCGATTTGCGGAAATAGCCGTCGGGCGTCATCATTGGTAACCAATACCTCGTTTTTCAAGCCTTCCACCAGAGGAAAAACAATGTTTGCCGGGATAGGCGTAATTAGTGCTATCCAGTATGCAGATTGGCGCGGAGTCATGAATGGAATCGGAATGAGATATCGCTTCAGACCACGTACCCGAGCATAAACAGCCATGAGTTCACCATAGGAAGTGATTTTAGCCCCGCCAATTTCAATGATGCGCCCAGCCGATTCAGGTACCGTCAAAGCCAACACAAGATAGTCCAAAACATTGGCGATAGAGATCGGCTGACAGAGAGTATGGATCCAACGTGGCGCAAGCATAATAGGCAGACGTTCAGTCAGGTTCCGAATAATTTCAAACGAAAGGCTGCCAGAACCAAGGATGACGCCAGCACGAAATTCTGTAACCGCTACGCCTCCGGCCTGTAAACGTTCGCCTGTAGCCTGCCGGCTCCGTAGATGCTCGGAAAGGTCGTCGTTAGATCGACCAAGACCGCTGAGATAAATAATTCGTTGCACTCCCGCCTTAGCGCATGCCCGTCCGAAATTGTCCGCCGCAATAAGATCACGTTCCGCAAAGTCACCGCCTGCTCCCAATGAATGAACCAGGTAATAAGCTACTGATATATCGGACAAAGCATTCGCCAACGAATCCGAACGCAATACATCTCCTTCGACAATCTCCAGCCCTTCATCAGAAGCCAACGGAAAACGGGACCGATCCCGAACTAAGCAGCGAACAACATACTCCTTTTCTCTTAGGCGACGGACGAGACGTCCGCCTACATAGCCTGTCGCACCTGCTACGAGGATCCGGCTCACTGCCTTCTCCATTTTCCCCACCTCTCGCCTTTTCAATTTTGACTAAGTTTTCGATCACGTAATTAATGGCAATTGCCGCTTCACTCTCACAAGCAGCGCGGCAGCTTTTCTAGTTGGTCATACATTTGTATATGGTATCTACGTTAAGGTCTTTGATCAGTTGTCCGTCGGGGGGATCAACAGGCTGTCGCTCGAATATCTCTGCAAACCCTTGTACTTCCTGGTGGAGATAAGCGGAATCCTGCATTATAGCCTTTTTACACATACACTTTGGCTTGTTCCTGTCCGGACAGGACGCGGATCGCCCCTTCCGCCAAGGCCCGCAATTCGTCTTCGCCCGGCATTATAACTACCGGTGCAATAAACTGCACGTCTGCTTTAATCTTATCGGTCAGATACTTGGAATACGCGATGCCGCCGGTGAGGATGATGTAATCCACTTTTCCCTGAACCGAAACAGCAGCGGCCGCAATATAGCGCGACACCTGATAGATCATGGCGTCATAAACAAGGCGGGCTTTGTCGTTCCCCGCGGCAATCATTTCCTCCACTTTCCGGGCATCGTTTGTCCCCAAATGCGCAACAAGACCGGCCTGTCCGGCCAATGCCGCAGATACCTGCTCTAAATTCCAGCCTTCCTTTAAGATAAGTTCTGCAAACTGCTTAGCCTGTACGGTTCCTGCTCGTTCCGGCGCAAATGGGCCGTCCCCGTCCAGGCAATTATTCACTTCAACAATGCACCCTTGTTTGTGGCAACCTATGGAAATGCCACCACCCAAATGCGCCACTACTAAGTTCATTTCCTCATAGGAACGGTTCATTTCCTTCGCCAGCCGCTTGGCCACAGCCTTATGATTCAATGCGTGGAAAATACACCGGCGCAAGATTTCAGGCCGACCGGTAATCCGTGCCACCGGTTCCAATTCATCAACCACCACAGGATCCACGATAAAAGCAGGAATCCCTGCTTCGTAGGCCAACTCACCAGCCAGCAGGCCGCCTAAGTTCGACGCATGGCTGCCACGTGTTTCGCCTTTCAGGTCCGCCAGCATCAACTCATTCACTTGAAAAGTGCCACTGGGAAGAGGTTTTAGCAATCCCCCTCGCCCTACAACCGCATCAAGACTTTGAAGGGCTATCCCCTGTTTGTCCAACAACTCCATAATCCCATTTTTTCTAAACTCATATTGATCAATGACGCCTTTATATGCGGACAGTTCTTCGCTAGTATATCTGTCTACTTGCTCAAACAATAATTGATCATTTTCATATACACCAATTTTCGTTGAAGTAGATCCAGGATTAATGGCTAATACCCGATAAATGTTCTGCACACTATCCCTCCTAAAAACGAAGCCTGTTTTTTACTCTACCCACGCCCTTGTCAAAAAGATCCTCTTTTTTATAAAAACGTTCTTGCGAATTTTCTAAATTCCTTTCTTGCCGCTTACTTTTATTTGCTAATTCATTTTAAGCGCAGCAATGCGTTTTGGCATCAAAAACAAAAAAGACCTTGAAGCAAAATAAAATGTACCATATGGGGTAGACTCTTTTTCCATTGTCTACTCTATAATCATTTCTATTAATTCCATTATCAATTCAATAATTTAATCTATCAAAACTGAACTTCCATCGTCAATTCATAAGAATATTGTTCATCAATTATGCGAGAATAATCCGCCTGATGATTAACAAAAGCTGGAACCTTAAGACGTCCGGCAACATTCATATTGCTTTTTGCTTCATTGGAAAGATTAATGATTAATGTGCGTTTCTTTAACATATTTTCGCCACGCCGCATATCCAACAACGATTTCATGTTTGGCGATGGGCATGCGGTAGCTTAATCAATCATTTTGACGGTTTGAGACTCGTTCCGATTTCTACAAGTAACTACGAAGCAGGGATAGGTCCGAGATCATGGTTCAAGTATTGTTCCAATTCAGATTTGGGAATACTCAGTTCTACAAAATCCTTCATACTATCATCTGGCGGCATGTAAAAGAAAACTATATCCGTAGTGGTAAAGTATATCCGCACGCCTTCAGCCTGAAAACCACCTTTAATACCCTTCGCCGCTTGCGTAAGCCTATTACTTAAATATGACTTTGCTTCATCTGTATTCCTGATCAGGTTATCGTATCTAATCTCATTAGTGGATTTTCCGATATCAAGGTTTACACTTTCCATAATCTTAATATTTCCAATATTCCTCATATCTGCATTTCCCTTGAATAAGACACTCAGCACAGCATCATCTTGCCTGGTAACAACATAATCAATCTTTACATTGGTATACTCATCCTTACCGACATATTTATCCGCAATTTTTTTCAGGCTCTGATTCATATAGTCCATTAATAGTTCGCCTTTAAACTCTGACAGTTGTGGAAAATAAACGTTGCTGTTGTTCTTATGGACAGTCCTCACGAGAGTATAGTCGGACTTATTGCTGTTGATATTGCTACTGGTATTACCTTCAGCCCCACTGACCATTTGCTTAAGCAAGCCGTTCTCAACCTTAAATTTTTTAGAGACAGCAACAGTAGGAACTGCGGTCAGTGGTTCATTTGGTTTTCGATCATTATAAACAACAATTATGATATTATTTTCAATGCTTATTTTCGAAAATCGAATCCTATCGCCCAAAAACACCGCGTTTGTTCCCTGGTATTTGTTCGTATCCGCATCTTTTACAACGGCAGCTATATAATAAAAAATGCCACTGCCGCCTGGAGAGTTAATCAACCCAATAGCCGCATCCTCTTTACCGTCTGCATTTAAATCCCCGATAACAGGCTGCTCCCACACTTGAATTTTATTCACTGCCGCAGAACCTGGGGCAGCTTGTTTTTCAAACACGCCCTTGACAAGCGTTATGCTTTCTTTTCCAAACAAGTAAGATGCGTTTAGAGCACCTGATACTATTTCGGCTTTGGAATCACTTGTTGACTTCACACACCCCGAAACTAAGAATACCGAACCGATCATCACGACAATAATTAACGTTATTCGATATTTTTTCATCTCTTCATCCCCCGCATACTTATTTTATCCGTTTTCTCTAATAAAGTTCATAGTGTTTTTGGGGGCAGGTCAAATATGACTACAAATATAAACCTCAAACTCTTTTTCTTCAAACAACTTAATGCAAATATCAACCGCATCTCAATCGTATTTTATACCTCTAAAATGGTAAGGTATCAAAATTTGCAAATAACAACAATTAAAGATTAGATAGAAACCATTTTCCTATCAATCTTCTCAAGTGTACTTTGTTTCAATAGATATAAACAGACTTTTCCCATAGTTGGTTAGCATTTCCACCATGGTTAAAACCAAAATCACGAGCTATATACGATCACATAAA
>CAYUNV010000057.1:0-6249 GCA_964446265.1 uncultured Negativicutes bacterium
CGCCGCCGGGCAAGCCGAGACTGGATGGCGCCGGGGTAAAAGGAAGCCCCAATTTCATGGTGCCGCCGGCGGATGGTGTCGTACAAATGGTGCCGGAAGCAATTTTAACGGAACAGCCGTATCCGGTCAAAGGCTGGTTTGTCCTGCGGTATAATCCGGTGACGACGATTCCCAACACCCAGCGAGTGATGGATGCGATTAAAAAATTAGATCTGCTGGTTGTGTGCGATATTTACATGACGGATACCGCCTGGCTGGCCGATGTGGTTTTGCCGGAGAGTACATACTTGGAGCGGGATGAAGGCTTCAATGCATCGCATGGAGCAGTACCGGGTTTTACGCTTCGGCAGCAGGTTGTCAAGCCGGTTTATGACACGAAACCGCATTGGGAAATTTTCAAAGAACTGGGTGAAAAAATGGGCCTGGGAAGTTATTTCCCGTATCGATCCGTTGATGAAATCCGTCTGGCCCAGATGAGTGGGCGGGGTGAACTGGTAAAAGAAGCACAAGAAAAAGGCTTTTTAAACTTCGGCTTCAAACCGCTTTTTCTGCGTGACAAAAATTCGGTAGCAGCGTTTGTTTCCAAGGTTCCGGATGCATTGGGCCTGGTGAATGAGCAGGGTATCATTGATAAACCGCTGCTGTCTCTTAAAACCGGCAGTAAGAAAATCGAATTATTGTCCGGCCACGCACAGGAGTTATTCGGCAGGGGCGTTCCAATTTACCGCCCCGTGAAGCTTGCGGAGGAGAACCAACTCTTCTTCATTCAGGGGAAAACAGCGGTGCATACAAACGGCCATACGCATAACGTTCCCTGGCTGTTCAACCTGTTCCCGGCTGCCCGCTTGTGGGTTCATCCAGCGACTGCGACAAAACTGGGGTTGAAGAATGGCGACAAGGTGGAGTATGAATCGTCAAACGGCAAGTACCAGGCCAAGATTCTTGTTACTCCCGGCGTTCGGCCGGATACGGCCTTTGCGTATTTTGGCTTTGGCCGGACCTCGCCGGGATTGAAACGGGCGTACA
Source organism: uncultured Negativicutes bacterium (assembly GCA_964446265.1). Classification (GTDB taxonomy): domain Bacteria; phylum Bacillota; class Negativicutes; order CTSoil-072; family CTSoil-072; genus CTSoil-072. The sequence goes on from CAYUNV010000057.1 coordinate 1,027, forward strand.
GGCAGGGAGTTAACTCCAATGTCGTGCTGCCGATGGTGGTTGCCCCGGTTTGCGGCACCACGCTGCAAACCGTCGGCATCACGCTGCGGAAAGTTTAGGGGGTGAAGGAATATGGCGGAAAAACGTTATGGCATGGTCTACGACAGTAATAAATGTATTGGCTGCCAGTCCTGCAGTATAGCCTGCCGGGCGGAAAACAAGGTGCCGGACGGGGTGTCCCGTTTGCAGGTGTGGATGGAGGGGCCGCGCGGCGAATTCCCAAAATTGATAATGGACTTTCACCGGCAGTCTTGCGTAATGTGTGAACAGGCTCCTTGTGTGCCGGTATGCCCGACGGGAGCTTCTTATATCAATAAAGACGGGGTTACCATGGTCGATACAAAGAAATGTGTTGGCTGCAAATATTGCATCGTTGCCTGTCCCTATCAGGCGCGATTTGTCAATCCGCAGACGGGAGCCGCTGATAAATGCACATTCTGTTACGAAACGCGGGTTTCCCAGGGTATGCTCCCGGCGTGCGTTTCCTCTTGTCCGACGAACGCACTCACATTCGGCGATTTGAACGATGCGCAGAGTGAGGTTCGAACGACGCTGGAAAAACAATATACGGTGAAACCGAAAGAGCATTTGGGAACAAAGCCAAAACTGCGAACAATCCCGAATTGGCGTGGAGGTGAGGCGTAATGGATACGGTATGGGGAAGCGTGGCGCAGTATTCGGAATTGTATTGGGGCTGGCCGATTGCTGTTTATCTGTTTCTGGCAGGGTTGAGCGCCGGCGCCGTAATGACGGCATTGCTGGTAAAGTGGATCGAAGGGAATGAAACACAACCATGGGACGGCCTGATTAAAGCAGGGGCTTTGCTGGCGCCGCCGACGATTATACTCGGTCTGGGATTGCTGATTGTTGATCTGAGCCGTCCGATGGCCTTTTATCAATTAATGCTTCATTATCAGCTTAAATCTGTCATGTCGATTGGCGTTGTTTTGCTGATTATTTATACTCCCTTGTCGTTGTTGTTTGCGGCGGGTATTTTCAAAAAGGTTCTGAGCAATCATGGGTTATCGGCCGCCTGGTTTAGGCCGCTGCTGCCGGGGGTGAACTTTTTCGAAAAATCACGGCTTATGGAAGGGATTTTGTTTGCGTTTGCGGTTGGAGTTGCGATCTACACCGGATTTCTTCTGTCGGCCCTGGTTGCGAAACCATTGCTGAATGTGGCGGTACTTCCGCTGTTATTCCTGGTATCCGGCCTTTCTGCCGGTATCGCGGCGAATATTTTGCTGGGGCTGACGGTTTTCCGCAGCACGGTAGCGAAAGAAAACCTGAAGTTTCTGTTAGCGCTGGATCTACGGGTGATTCCTTTTGAGCTGTTAACGTTGTTCCTCTTGTTTACTGGCCTGTATTTTCATGGCGGAACCTATGCGGCTATTGCCGGTGCCGCTTTGACGGCCGGTATTTGGGCGAAGGTTTTTTGGATCGGGGTGGTTGGCCTCGGACTGGCGCTGCCGGTGATCATCGCGATCACGTCGCTTCATGGCCATGTGTATAAGCTGCAGACGGTATTGCTAAACTCCGCCTTGGCGTTGGTCGGTGTTTTGCTGCTGCGATTGTATATTTTATATGCCGGGCAGATTTTCAGTTAACTTAAATTATCGCAAAACGAGGGCGGCACAACCAATGCTGCCCTTCGTTTTTGCTCTGTCATCAAATTAAAATTCTATCGGATAAGCATAAGGCAAATCAACGATTTTGGCTGACTCGAACAACTTCGGGCAAATCGGGGTTCCCGAAATAGATCTGTTTGCTGGAACAGAAGACCAGGTAAAGGTTAAACGAGTTGAAACGGCAAAAACAAAAAATATCAAAAAAGTTGCGGCTGGCGGCAGGAGTTCAATCGGTAGGCAGCGAAATCATAAAAAGCAAAGGTATTTTTCTAATTCCCATGGGACATTTTTTGTTCCATGATGGACAACTAAGAGCCCAGAGGAGACTGCCATGAAAAAGATAGTCCAATTGCATCGGAAGATGGCTCCGGAACTCATCGACGTGCTGGAAGAGCGGTACAACATCCTTCAGCATATTCAGTATGCCCAGCCGGTAGGACGGCGGGCCTTGGCGACGACACTGAATATGGGAGAACGTATTGTGCGTGCGCAGGTTGATTTTCTCAAGAATAGCGGTCTGGTTGCTTTTTCCCCGTTGGGAATGACGGTAACCAAAGAAGGTCAGGAAATCCTTATGGAAATGGCGGAATACATCCGGTTGCTGCATGATGTTACGTCGTTGGAGGAAGAACTGGCGGCCAAGCTTCGCTTGAAACGGGTGATCATCATTCCGGGTGACAGCGATGTTGACGGTGCGGTACAGCGGGAATTAGGCCGGGCTGCAGCTGCCTTACTGCGGCAGTTTCTTAGCAATAATATGATTATTGCTGTGAGTGGCGGATCAACCATGGCGCGTGTTGCCGAAGCCGTAACGATGCATGCTCCAGGGACGTTGGTTGTTCCGGCCCGCGGTGGTTTGGGCGAACAGGTGGAACATCAGGCCAACACGATTGCTTCGGTTATGGCGTCTAAATTAGGTGGCAGGTACCGGTTGCTTCATATTCCCGACGGGGTCAGCGAAGAGGCGTTGAAAGTGATCACGGCCAGTGATGCGAATGTGCGCGAACTGGCACAGATCATTCGGCGGCCGGATATTCTAATGTATGGGATCGGCCAGGCGGCAGAAATGGCAATCCGCCGCGGCGTCGACAATTCCATCATTACGCAAATGATTCGCAGCGGTGCCGTAGGAGAATCACTGGGTCAGTATTGTACCATGGAAGGAAAAATTGTCTATGCGACAAGCAGTCTGGGGCTGCATCTGAATGATTTGGCAGGCATCCGGGTGGCAATTGCCGTAGCCGGCGGCCGGAAAAAAGCCGAAGCCATTGTTGCCGTGTCCGGCGCAGGCCGGGGCGGCGAGAGTATCCTGGTTACGGATGAAGGGGCTGCCAAAGCAATTCATGCAATCATCAATCACTAACAGGCGGGGAGGAGTTTATTTATGAAAACAAAAGTTGGAATCAATGGTTTTGGACGCATTGGACGGTTAGCGTTGCGGGGGGCGATCCATAATCCGGATATAGAGATTGTAGCTATTAATAGTTCAGCCAGTGTGGAGACCCTGGCCCATTTGCTCAAGTATGATTCGACCCATGGGACGATGCAGGAAGAGGTAACAACCCAGGACGGAAAGATTTTGATCAACGGCAAGCCGATCCAGGTGCTGTCGGAACGGGAACCGGGCGCTCTCCCCTGGGATCAACTGGGCGTTGAGATCGTCATTGAAAGCACCGGGAAGTTTAATGATGCTAAAAAAGCCTCTGCCCATATGAAGCCGGGGGTTAAAAAGGTGATCATCAGCGCGCCGGCCAAGAATGAAGATATCACGATTGTCATGGGAGTCAATGAAAATCAGTATGATCCGGCCAAACACCATATTATTTCTAATGCTTCCTGTACGACGAACTGTTTGGCGCCGGTGGCCAAGGTTCTGCAAGATAACTTCGGCATTAAGAGCGGCTTGATGACGACGGTCCATTCCTATACGAACGACCAGCGGATCCTGGACAAATCGCATAAAGACTTGCGGCGGGCCCGGGCAGCGGCTGTTTCGATCATACCGACAACGACCGGAGCTGCCAGTGCGGTCGCATTGGTTATTCCGGAACTGGCCGGGAAATTTAACGGAATGTCCTTGCGGGTGCCCACGCCGAACGTATCGCTGGTCGACTTGGTCGTGGACTTAGAGAAAAAGGCTACCTCGGAAGAAATCAACGCAGCGTTCAAGGCAGCGGCCGAAGGTCCGATGAAAGGCGTTCTTGGCTATTGCGACGAACCGTTGGTTTCCTGCGATTTCAATCATAACTATAATTCTTCCATCGTTGATTCGCTGTTGACCATGGTGCTTGACGGCGGTTTGGTGAAAGTAATTTCCTGGTATGACAACGAATGGGGTTATGCAATGCGGGTTGTCGATTTGGCGGCCTATGTTGCCAAAAAAGGCTTATAATAACGACAGGAAGAGAGGGCGAGAAAAGTTGGGTAAGCAAAGTATTCGTAATGTAACGATGACCGGAAAGAAAGTGTTCGTACGCGTAGATTACAATGTGCCGATGGATAAAGCGGGGAATATTACGGATGATACCCGGATCCGCGCGACCTTGCCAACTCTGAACTTATTGTTGGACAGCAAAGCGGCGCTGATTCTGGCCAGCCATCTGGGACGTCCGAAGGGAGCGCCGTCGCCGGAATTTTCTTTGCGGCCGGTTGCTGCGCAATTATCGTCCCTGTTGGGGCGCGAGGTCCTGTTTGCAGAGGATTGCATTGGGCCGGAGACCGAGAAAATGGCGGCAGCGCTTCAACCCGGCCAAATCTTGATGCTGGAAAATTTGCGGTTCCATAAAGAAGAAGAAAAAAATGACCCTGAATTTGCGGCGAAATTAGCGGGCTTGGCGGATATCGGCGTCAACGATGCGTTCGGTGTTTCACACCGTGCCCATGCGTCGGTCGAGGGGATCACGCATAATATCCCGATGGTTGCCGGGCTGCTGATGGAAAAGGAAATTGAGTTCCTTGGCCAGGCCGTGGAGAATCCGTCGCGTCCGTTTGCGGCCATTATTGGCGGGGCGAAGGTTTCCGACAAGATCGGCGTGATTGAGAATTTACTGAACAAGGTCGATGTGTTGATCATCGGCGGCGGAATGGCGAATACGTTCCTGGCGGCCCAAGGCTATGATATCGGTGCTTCCCTGATCGAGGCGGATAAAGTAGAATTGGCGAAAACCCTGCTGAAACAGGCAACGGAGCGCGGCGTAAAAATGATGCTGCCGGTCGATGTGGTGGAGGCAGACCGTTTTGCGGCCGACGCGCAATACAAAGTCGTACCGGTCAGCGGGATTGCCGCCGGCTGGATGGCGCTGGATATTGGCCCTGCGACCAGCGCGGCGTTTGCTGCGGCCTTGCAAGACGTTAAAATGATTGTTTGGAACGGGCCGATGGGTGTTTTTGAGATGGATGCGTTTGCGGAAGGGACGAAGGCGGTTGCGAAAGCGGTCGCCGGATCGGGCGCTGTTAGTATTGTCGGCGGCGGAGATTCCGTGGCGGCATTGGAAAAAACCGGCCTGGCAGAAAAAATAAGCCATATTTCTACCGGCGGCGGTGCTTCGCTGGAGTATTT
>CAYUNV010000057.1:6259-15001 GCA_964446265.1 uncultured Negativicutes bacterium
TGCTGCCAGGAATCGCCGCGTTGTCAGACTGTTGAAAAAGGTCAATCTGGAGGGACTGCGGGGACAGGTTACCTAGTCCCGTCTACGATTTTTAGGGACAAGGAACCTGTCCCCCTGTTCCGGGTAAGTTGGTCCTTGGAAAAAAGGAGAGGGCAAGTATGCGGAAAGCGATTATTGCAGGAAATTGGAAATTATATAAGACGGTCAGCGAAGCGACGGCCATGCTCACGGAGCTGCTCCAGGCGCCGCTGCCGGAAAACGTAGAAGTTGTTGTTTGTCCGGTTTTTACGGCCTTATACCCGGCGCGGGAAGTATTGGCAGGGTCGCCGGTGAAGCTTGGCGCCCAGGATACGTACTGGGAGGACCAGGGGGCGTTTACCGGGGAAGTATCGCCGGCTTTACTGCAGGATGTGGGTTGTGAGTATGTGATCGTCGGCCATTCGGAACGGCGGCAATATTTTGGCGAAACCGATGAAACGGTCAATAAAAAAACGAAAGCCGTTTTGGCGGCCGGCCTGACGCCGATTGTCTGTGTGGGCGAGACGCTGGTGGAACGGGAAGCCGGCAATACGGAAACCGTGATTGTCCGGCAGGTGAAAGGCAGTTTGGCTGGGCTTACTCCCCAGCAAGCCGCTGCCTTGGTGATTGCCTATGAACCGGTTTGGGCTATTGGGACCGGCAAGACGGCTTCAGCCGCAGATGCCGGCCAAGGCTGTTCACTGATCCGGCAGACCGTGGCGGAATTGTTTGGCGAGGAAGCGGCGAGCCGGGTGCGCATTCAGTACGGCGGCAGCGTCAAGCCTGGAAATATTGCCGAACTCATGGCCCAGACGGATATCGACGGCGCTTTGGTCGGTGGAGCGAGCCTGGAAGCGGAAACCTTCCGGAAAATTATTTGTTTTTAATGAAACCATTGAAACCTTGATATTGCAGGAGGAACTATTTTGAGTAGATTGCAAACGCCTATCGCGTTGATCATTTTGGATGGTTGGGGGCTTGGCAACCCGAACGATCCTTTTAATGCGATAGCTTGCGCCCGTACCCCCCATTTGACCCTTTTGTCGGAACAATATCCAACGACGTCACTGGCCTGTTCAGGCGAAGCGGTTGGACTGCCGGACGGGCAAATGGGAAACTCAGAGGTCGGCCATTTGAATATTGGCGCCGGCCGGATTATCTATCAGGAATTGACGCGGATCAGCAAGGCGATACGGGAAAAAACGTTTTTCACCAATCCTGTATTGCTTGAAGCAGTGGAAAAGGCGCGGCAAAACGACGGCGCGCTGCATTTAGCCGGTCTTCTTTCCGATGGCGGTGTACACAGTCATATTGAGCATTTGTACGTATTGCTGGAACTGGCGAAAATGCATGGCTTGAAGAAAGTGTATGTCCATGCCATGCTGGACGGCCGTGATGTGCCGCCCGCCTGTGCCCTGCAATATGTGGATGCATTGGAAGAGCGGATGCGGGAACTGGGAACCGGCTGTATTGCTACGATTGGCGGCCGGTATTACGGGATGGACCGTGATAAACGGTGGGAGCGGCTGGAGAAAGCCTATCTTGCGATGGCATGCGGCCAAGGGCTGCATGCGAAAACGGCCCGCGAAGCAGTGGAAGCAGCCTATCAGCGGGAGGAAACCGACGAATTTGTCATCCCGACAGTGGTTGATAGCTGCGGCTGCCCGGGTATTCAAAACGGTGACAGCCTGATCTTTTTTAATTTCCGTCCTGACCGGGCCCGGCAGTTAACCCGGGCATTTACCGACCCTGATTTTGCCGCTTTTGCGCGGCCGGGCGGGCTGCTGGCATTGCACTGTGCGACGATGACGCAATACGATGAAACCTTGACGGTTCCGGTGGCGTTTCCGCCCCAACCGATCCGTAATACGTTGGGAGAAGTGTTCAGCCGGGCGGGAAAACGCCAGTTGCGGATTGCCGAAACAGAAAAATATGCGCACGTAACCTATTTTTTCAATGGCGGTGAGGAACAACCGTTTGCCGGCGAAGACCGCCTGCTTATTCCGTCCCCGAAAGTGGCAACCTATGATTTGCAGCCGGCTATGAGTGCCCGGGAAGTCACCGATAAGGTTATCGAAGCGATCCGGTCCGGCGTGTACGACTTGATCGTATTAAACTATGCCAATGACGATATGGTGGGCCACACCGGCGTTATGCAGGCGGCGGTGGAAGCCGTTGAGGTTGTTGACGAGTGCGTTGGACGGGTGATGGAAGCCTTGCAGGAGCAGGGCTGGATAGCCTGTGTAACGGCGGACCATGGGAATGCCGATTGCATGCGCGATCCCGGGAGCGATACCCCGTTTACGGCGCATACACTGAACCCGGTGCCGTTTATTCTTGTTGGTTCCGAGTATCGGGGCCGGACACTGCATCCCGGCAAGTTGTGCGATATTGCGCCAACCATTTTGGTGCTTGCCGGCATAGCTGTTCCACAAGAGATGACAGGAACCAGTTTATTGGAAACAAGTGCCTGCTGCAAAAACAACAGGCCTTCCTAAAATAGTGTAATAAATGAAATGGAGGGAATAACATGACAACGATTACTGATATTTTTGCACGGGAAATCCTCGATTCACGGGGGAATCCAACGGTAGAGGTCGATGTGGTTCTGGAAGACGGAACGTTGGGACGGGCGGCAGTGCCGTCTGGCGCTTCCACCGGTATTTATGAGGCCATTGAACTGCGGGACGGCGACAGCGACCGTTATTTGGGCAAAGGCGTCCTGCAAGCGGTGGAAAATGTAAATACCGTTATCGCTCCGGAAATTGTCGGTATGGATGCATTGGATCAAGTGGGTATCGACCGAGCCATGCTGGAAATTGACGGGACAATGAACAAGGAAAAATTGGGAGCGAACGCGATCCTGGGTGTTTCCATGGCTGTAGCCAAGGCGGCTGCCGCCAGCCTGGCCATGCCATTGTACCAATATCTCGGCGGTTTTAATGCGAAAGAGCTGCCGGTACCGATGATGAATATTCTGAATGGCGGCCAGCACGCCGATAACAATGTCGACATCCAGGAATTTATGATCATGCCGGTCGGCGCCGAATCTTTTGCCGGTGCGCTGCGGATGAACACCGAAATCTACCACTCCCTGAAAAAAGTACTGAAGGGCCGCGGCCTGAGCACGGCTATCGGCGATGAGGGCGGTTTTGCGCCGAACCTTTCTTCGAATGAAGAGGCGTTCCAGGTTATTATCGAGGCGATCAAAAAAGCCGGCTACCAACCGGGAAAACAAGTATTCTTGGCAGTGGATGCAGCGGCTTCCTCGTTCTATGAAGACGGAAAATACAATTTAGCCGGCGAAGGCATCATTAAGTCGGCGGAAGAAATGGTCGACTACTATGAAGAAATGGTCAACAAGTATCCGATTATCTCCATTGAAGACGGCTTGGCGGAAGATGATTGGGATGGTTGGGCGTTGATGACGGAGCGCCTGGGCGGCCGGATTCAAATTGTCGGCGATGATTTGTTTGTTACGAATACCGAGCGTCTGCGGCAGGGGATTGCCAACAAAACAGCCAATTCCATTCTGATCAAGGTCAACCAGATCGGCACCTTGACCGAAACATTCGATACCATGGAAATGGCGAAACGGGCCGGTTATACCTGCGTTGTTTCCCATCGTTCCGGTGAAACCGAGGATGCGACGATTGCCGACATCGTGGTGGCAGTCAATGCCGGCCAGATCAAATCCGGCGCTCCGGCCCGTACGGACCGGGTGGCCAAGTACAACCAGTTGCTGCGGATCGAAGAGGAACTGGGTGATATGGCGCAATACCGGGGCCTTGAAGTGTTCTATAATATCAAAAACCGGAAATAAGCAAGGAATTCGGCTGTTTAAAAAGGCAATCTGCGTTGCGCCCCCAAGGGTTCCTCGCATCGTAACCTTTTTGAACAGCCTTTTTCATTGGCTATTATTGTGGGTGTTCGCGAAGGCGTTATACAAGATTGTTCAGAGGGTCAACGGGTAATTTGAAAGGAAAGCAATGCATATGGATGTAAGGCATTTAGAATATTTTATCGAAGTTGCAAGACAAAAAAGTTTCAGTAAGGCGGCGGAAATACTCTACGTTTCTCAGCCCTCGATCAGCATAGCGATCAAAGAATTAGAAAGCGAACTTGGCGTCGTTTTGCTGTATCGCAACCCCAAATCGGTTGAGTTAACTGACCATGGGGAAGCAATCCTTGAGCAGGCTCAGCAAATCGTTTCTTCTTTTCAAAATATAGCCGCGCAACTCGAGAATGTATCGAAGCTGCGATCCGGAAAAGTTCATATCGGTTTACCGCCGATCACCGGTGTAACGGTTTTGGCGCGTTTTCTGGGCGCTTTTAAGAAAGAATACCCGAATATTGAAGTTAATTTGTACGAGTATGGTTCGAAAAAAATTGAAGTTGCTATTCGTGATGGGCTGTTGGACGTAGGGGTAATCTGTGTGCCGGCTGCAAACAACGGGATTTATGAAATGATGACTCTCGTTCGCGATCCATTGCGGATCATCATGCATCCGGAACATCGATTAGCCAGGCAAGCGGAGATCCATTATGACGATCTCAGGAACGAGCGGCTCGTTTTGTATAGCAGTGATTTTGGTTTACATGACACAATAACGGAAAGATTTCGCCATGCAGGCTTTAATCCCCACGTGATTTTTAATACTTCGCAGCGAGAGCTTATGACGCAGACGGTTGCGGCTGGTTTGGGTGTGGCTTTTTTGCCAAGTGCAATTTGTAATGGGCTGGACAAGGATATGGTTACTTCTCTTCCTGTAGCCGATCCGGAGTTATATTTGCAATTAGCCATCGCCTGGAAGAAGGGGCGGTATTTATCCCATGCCGCCCGCGAACTATTGGAATATTTTAAAAAGAATTTAGTAAATCACTAATAAAAATGCAGATAAACCTTAGCCAGCTAGGTTTATCTGCATTGTGAAATTCCAGGATATTCATTATTCCAATACTTCGCTGAAGCGTTATTAACACGCAAAAACAGATGTAATAATGTCCAGTGCAGCAATAAAGAAGCATACGTATTTTTATCGGATCCATTACCCTGGTTAAACTAAACGGCCTGTCACGATTTATAGGCGAAATAGCAGTGAGAAAAAAGCCATGACAAGTAATAGCCCCGTACCAAAGATGAGCATTCCGAACGCTCTCATCCAATTTGTTTTCAAAAGATCTGTTTCGCTTTCCTGCTCCTTGTGTTGAGCCCAGGTAAATCCTGTTTCCATATATATCGCCACCTTTCTGATCTGTTAATTTTATCGTAACCATTTGCTGCTGATACGTCCAATATGCGCTGACAATGCAGCCTATAGGCAAATTATATAATTGGCTTTATGAGTGGCAGGGGATATTTTTAAAAAATCATATTTACTTTTTCGGATTTTGGTGTATAATGAAATCACGGTAAACGTTTTATATTTTTTATTAAGCAATAGGGACAAAAAAGGTCCACACAGTGTACGTTAGTGACATTGACGAGCGAAGAAAAACAACATTAAAACATAACAAAAACGATTGAATTTCGGCTGTTTACAATGATTTTGTAACTCATTACGGAAACTGCTGATGAAACACGAAGTGTTTTTACACGATGCGCCCAGAGCAAGATGCCGGGAACGCTTGATAATGCTGGGCGGCAGAGATAATGCATATTTTTTGGCGGAACAAGTTCCGCGTTTCTCTTTATCCGATAGGGACAAAAAAAGTCCCTATAGTGACAAAAATATTAACAACAATATAGGGGGAAAAAGTATGAAAACGAAAATTGCGATTAATGGGTTTGGACGGATTGGACGGAATGTGTTCCGCATTGCGATGGACCATCCGAATATGGAAGTTGTCGCTATCAATGACTTGACTGATTCGGCCACGCTGGCTCATTTATTGAAATATGACTCCATTCATGGCATTTTGCCGGCAACCGTCGAAAGCGGGGAAGGCAAACTGATCGTCAATGGCGCAGAAATCAAGGTAGTTTCGGAAACCGATCCGGCGAAACTGCCGTGGAGAAAACTGGGAATTGATGTTGTCGTGGAATCGACCGGCCATTTTACGGATGGAAAGAAAGCGGCGGCCCATTTAGCGGCAGGCGCAAAAAAAGTGATCATCAGCGCACCGGCCAGCAATGAAGACCTTACCGTTGTCGTCGGCGTCAACCATGAGCAGTATGATCCGGCGATCCACCATGTTGTTTCTACGGCCTCCTGCACCACGAACTGCCTGGCGCCGTTTGCCAAAGTGTTGAATGATACGTTTGGCATTAAGCATGGCTTAATGACGACGATCCACTCTTATACGAATGACCAGCGAATTCTCGATCAGCCGCATAAAGATATGCGGCGGGCCCGATCGGCAGCCACAAATATTATTCCCACTACGACGGGCGCAGCCAAAGCAGTAAGCTTGGTCTTGCCGGAACTGAAAGGCAAACTGAACGGCTTTTCGCTGCGGGTGCCAACCCCGAACGTGTCAATTACCGATTTGAATGTGGAGTTGGAACGGCCGACAACCGTAGAAGAAGTCAATGCCGTGCTGAAAGCGGCTTGCGAAGGTTCGCTGCAGGGCATTATGGCGTATTCCGAAGATCCTTTGGTTTCGCAGGACTACAACGGCAATCCCCATTCTTCCATCATCGATGCGTTGTCAACCATGGTAGTTGATGGCAACATGCTCAAGGTTGTCTCCTGGTATGACAATGAATGGGGTTATTCTAACCGGGTAGTCGATTTCGTCGAGCACATGATTGCGCAACAGCAGCAATGGGAAGAGCAATTTGCCCGCAGCCAACGCGTTTCGTAATCGACGATCGGCAGTAATTATTCTTACCTTTTGATATACAGAGAGAAATTCAAATAAATTATACCCTTTCGCCAAATAGCTGCGCTCCGGCTATTTGGCATTTTTTTTTAAAACTAATTGTCATTTTGAATTGAGTTATGATAAAATAGATTGGTACAAGAATTAGGTGTTGGCCGGTGGGGGGTGTTAAACAAGTGCTTACAGGATTTATGATACTTGAGGCGATTCTTTCCATTGCTATAATTGCCGCGGTTGTTCTGCAATCCGGAAAGGGTGCAGGGTTGTCCGGTTCGATAGCAGGTGGTGCCGAGACCCTTTTTGGCGGGAAGAAAAAAGGTCTCGATGAAACTCTGGCGAAAGCGACAATTATTCTTGGATTACTATTTGCCGTCGTTACAATGACTCTTGTGAAGATGATGCAATAGGGTTTTAACCTCAATGTGATCCATTGGGGGTTTTTTAGTGCCAAAAATTAATATTGTTTTGTTTTAAGGAGGAGCGATCAAATGAACTTGCTTTACGTTGCACCGATTGCCGGTCTCGTAGCGCTTGCTTTTGCTGCTTATTTTATGAGCAGTGTGCTTAGCGAAAGCGCCGGTAATGCAAAAATGAAAGAACTTTCCCAGGCGATCTTTGAAGGGGCTATGGCCTTTTTGAATCGCCAGTACAAGACTCTTATCCCGTTTACTGCTATTATTTTTGTCCTTTTGTTTGTTACTACCAATTATCAAATGGCAGTTTCCTTTTTGGTTGGGGCCATTTGTTCCGGAATCGCCGGCTATATTGGTATGACTTCTACGACGAAAGCGAACGCTCGGACTACTGAGGCTGCTCGCACAAGTCTGAACAAAGCTCTTAGTGTTTCCTTCCGTGCCGGCGCTGTTATGGGTCTGTCGGTAGCAGGACTTGGTCTTCTTGGAGTTTCCGTGTTATACATCGTTTTTGGCCAAGATCCGGTTCTGATCAACAGCTTTGCTTTTGGTGCCAGCGCGATTGCGTTCTTTGCTCGTATCGGCGGTGGTATTTTCACGAAAGCAGCAGATGTTGGCGCTGACTTGGTTGGTAAAGTTGAAGCCGGTATCCCGGAAGATGATCCCCGTAACCCGGCGGTTATTGCCGATAACGTAGGTGATAACGTAGGTGATACGGCTGGAATGGGCGCTGACTTGTTTGAATCATACGGCGCTACCGCGATTGCGGCCATGTTAATCGGTAATGCTTTGTATCCGGAGAACGGTTATGGTGCGCTGTTTCCACTGCTGATTGGCGCTGCGGGTATATTAGCTTCTATCATTAGTATTTTCTTGGTTCGTACCGGTGAAGATGGTGATCCCCAGGCTGCTTTGAACCGTGGTTTGTGGAGCACCAATATAATCACTGCTATTTTGGCTTACGGCTTGTCTACTTATATTTTCCCGAAAGACGGGGTTGGTATCTTTATTGCGATTGTTTGCGGTTTAGTCGTTAATGTGTTGGTGGGTATGATCACTGAGTACTATACTTCCAGTGCGCACAAGCCGACTCAACTGATTGCCGATGCTTCCCAGACCGGCGCCGCTACCAATATTATTTCCGGTATTGCTACCGGATTGCGCAGCACCGCATTGCCGATGATTGTGTTCTGCGTAGCGATTTGGGTAGCGTACAGCCAAGCGAATATTTACGGTATCGCTATGGCGGCTATGGGCATGCTGTGTACAGCCGGTATGGTTGTAGCGGTTGACTCGTTTGGCCCGGTTGCGGATAATGCCGGCGGTATTGCCGAAATGGCGGAACTGGGACCTGAAGTTCGTAAAACTACCGATAAGCTTGATTCGGTTGGTAACACGACGGCAGCCATCGCGAAGGGTTTTGCGATTGGATCTGCAGCATTGACTGCATTGGCGTTGTTCACTGCTTTCGGTGAAGAAGTTGCGA
>CAYUNV010000058.1:0-14965 GCA_964446265.1 uncultured Negativicutes bacterium
ATGATTTCTAATGCGAAAAATGCATTGTTGGATGTCAGGGATTTTGCCCAACAGGCCGATAACTTTCATGCGGAAAAAGTTGCCGAAGTGTATAAGCTCTACCAGCAAAAACTGGAAACTTACAATGCGTTGGATTTTGATGATTTGCTGATGCTGACGGTGCGGCTGCTGCAGCAGAACCCTGTAATCCGTGAGAAATATCAAAACAAGTTTCATTACATCATGGTCGACGAATATCAGGATACGAACCGGGCCCAATACCTATTGATTCGCCTTTTAGCGGAAAAACATCGCAACTTGTGCGTCGTAGGCGATGCGGACCAGAGCATTTATGGCTGGCGCGGGGCGGATATCCGGAATATCATGGATTTTGAAGCGGACTATCCGGATGCAAAAAGCATTAAGCTGGAGCAAAATTACCGTTCGACACAGGTGATTTTGGATGCCGCCAATGCTGTTATTGAGCATAATGTTGGCCGGAAGCCGAAGTCACTGTGGACAGATAATCAGACCGGCGAGGCGATTTCCTGTTACAAAGCCTTCAATGAACAGGATGAGGCGCATTTTGTTACGGATACGATTACGAAACTCAATACCGTTTACCGGAAACCCTATGGCAGCTTGGCCGTGCTCTACCGGACCAATGCCCAGTCGCGGGCGTTAGAAACGGCGTTTAACTATACGGGGATACCGTATACGATCGTTGGTGGTGTGAAATTCTACGACCGCAAAGAAATCCGCGACATCATGGCCTATTTGCGGGTGATTTTTAACCCTGAAGACACGGTTAGCCTGCTGCGGATTATCAATGTGCCCCGCCGGGGGATTGGCGATACGACGATTGGACGGTTAATGGCCTATGCGGCGGAGAATAACGTGCCGCTATTTGATGCGGTATCCAATCCGGATCTTGTGGCGGGCCTCAAGACGAAGGCCAAACATGAACTGGAATCGCTGGCGGAACTGATCTTTACCCTGCTCGGCAAGTCGCAGGAAATGGCGGTGAAGGATCTGATCCAGTTGACGCTGCAGCAATCGGGTTATCTGGACGAACTGGAAAAAGAAGCTACACCGCAAGCGGAAGTCCGGATTGAAAACCTGAAAGAATTGCTGACCGTAGCGAAGCAATACGTTACAGAAGGCATCGAAGATAACTTAGAAAATTTCCTGAGCCATGTAGCGCTGGTGGCGGATATCGATACGGCGGAATTTACCGAAGACCGGGTCACACTGATGACCTTGCACTCGGCCAAAGGATTGGAGTTTCCGATTGTTTTCCTTACCGGATTGGAAGAAGGGATTTTTCCTCATACCAGAACATTGATGGATGAAAATGAGCTGGCGGAAGAACGGCGCTTGTGTTATGTCGGTTTGACGCGGGCGCAAACGAAATTGTATCTGACGTATACCGAAGAACGGACGTTATACGGGAATACGGTCCGCTTCCGGCCATCCCCGTTTTTAGGGGAAATTCCTGCCGAATTAGTGGAACCGGTTACGGCAACCGGACAGCGGGCCATTGGCCCCAGAACAATGGGACAACGAACCGCCGGATTCGGCCAAGGTTACCAGGGCCACCAAGGCCAACAGGTACAGCAGAGTCACCAAGTACAGCCAACGGGAAAGATTGCGCCGGTATCGGCGGCAAGCGCTTCGTCCTCTTCCGGTGCGGTTGAGTGGCGGGCGGGCGACAAAGCCCAGCATCCGAAATGGGGAATTGGCACAGTCATTCAGGCTCGGGGAACCGGAGAGAACCAGGAAGTTAACATTGCTTTCCCGAATAACGGGATCAAAGCACTGGCAGTCAAGTTTGCTCCATTGACAAAAGTGTAAACAGACAGCAATGAAGGGGAGCGGAAACATGGAAAAAACAAACATTATCCGGGAAATGGCAGAGCTTCGCAAAATAATCCGGGAACATGATTACGCCTATTATGTTCTCGATACACCCAAAGTAGAGGATGCCGAATATGACCGGCTAATGCAGCGGTTGCTCCGGCTGGAAAAAGAGAACCCGGAATTAGTGACTTCGGATTCGCCGACCCAGCGGGTCGGCGGGGCGGTCGCAGCCGGCTTTTCCCGTGTGGCCCATTCGCGGCCGCTGCTCAGTTTGGCCAACGTTTTTTCGATTGGAGAATTGTATGCTTTTCATGACCGGGCACGCAAACTGCTCGGTACGGATGATATTGAATATGTTGTGGAGTTGAAGATTGACGGGCTGGCAATCAGTCTGGTCTACGAAGACGGGCAGCTGGTGCGCGGCGCTACCCGCGGCGACGGCATTTTCGGTGAGGATGTGACCGGCAATGTCCGGACGATCCGGTCCATCCCCTTAACGATTGCCGGCGGGGCCGGGGATATTCCGCAACAACTGGATGTGCGCGGTGAAGTCTATATGCCGCGGCCGGAGTTTGAACGCTTAAACCGGGAACGGGCTGAGCGCGGGGAACCGGTTTTTGCCAATCCGCGCAATGCCGCTGCCGGATCGCTGCGGCAGTTGGATCCGGCAATGACCGCGCAGCGCGCGTTGGATATTTTTGTGTATGGGATTGGCGATCCGCAGCCGGGAATGGCAACCCATATGGATAGCCTGGATTATTTGCAATCCCTTGGGTTCAAGGTCAACCCGCATCGACGCCTGTTCCGGACCATCCAGGAGGTTGTTAATTATTGTTCGTCGTGGGAGGAGAAGCGGCGGGAGCTTCCTTACGATATCGACGGGCTGGTTGTCAAAGTGAATAGCTTACAGGCCCAGCAGGAGATGGGATCGACCGCCAAAGACCCTCGCTGGGCGGCGGCTTATAAATTTCCGGCGGAGCAGGCGGTTACCGTCTTGGAAGATATTTTTACCGGTGTTGGCCGTACGGGGGTATTGACCCCGACCGCCATTTTGCAGCCGGTCCGGTTGGCCGGTTCTACGGTGAGCCGCGCAACATTGCACAATGAAGACTTTATTGCCGAAAAAGATATTCGCATCGGTGATACGGTCATCATCCATAAAGCGGGAGAAATCATTCCGGAAGTGGTTGCCGTACTGTCGGAACGCCGCACAGGGCAAGAAAAGCCGTTTGTGATGCCGAAAACCTGCCCGGCCTGCGGCGGACCCGTTGTTCGCCGGGAAGGCGAGGCGGCGCATAAATGCGTCAATCCGGATTGTCCGGCGTTGTTGCGGGAAAAGTTGATCCATTTCGCTTCGCGGGAAGCAATGAATATCGAAGGCCTTGGGCCGGCGATTGTTACAAACCTTCTGGAAGCGGGCCTGGTTAATGATGCGGCAGATTTTTTTCGCCTGAAAATGGAAGATTTGCTGAAGATAGAGCGAATGGGAGAAAAGTCAGCGACCAAATTGTTGGCGAACATTGAAGCCAGCAAACAGGCTGGTTTGGATAAACTGTTGTTTGCCTTAGGAATCCGCTATGTAGGGGCAAAAGTTGCCGGAAATCTGGCCAAAAACCTGCGGACGATGGAAGCGGTCAGCCAGGCGGATATGGAAACCTTGACCGGTATTGATGAGATTGGCGATAAAATCGCCGAAAGCGTCGTGGCTTATTTTGCCGAAGTGGAAAACCTGGCGCTCATCGACGGTTTGCGCGCTGCCGGCGTGGTTATGGAAGCGCCTGAGCTGCCGTCAGCAGCGGAAGCGACCCTCAGCGGAAAAACCTTTGTCTTGACCGGCGGCATGGAAACGATGACCCGGCAGGAGGCGACGGCGGCCATTGAACGGGCGGGCGGCAAAGTGACGTCGTCCGTCAGCAAAAATACCGATTACGTGGTGGCCGGTGCTGACCCGGGCAGTAAGCTGGCGAAGGCCAACAGCCTCGGGGTGCAAGTGCTGAACGAGGAGCAATTTTTGCAATTGCTGGGTTTAAATGCGAAATAATTACAGAATTTGTGCAGAAATGAACGCAATTTTTGGCAAAAATACAATGGGCATGGTATAATTAAATTTATTCGTATTTTTCTCATGAAATTCTGATGCGTGGATGGTGAAATTATGAAAATTACCCGAAAAAACGTGGAAGACGTTGCTTTGCTGTCACGGCTGGAAATCCCGGAGGAGTTAATTGAAACAGTGACCGGCCAGCTTGATGCGATCCTTGAATATGTGGACGTTTTGAACCAGGTGGATACGACGGATATCGAGCCGACGGCCCATGTGCTGCCGTTGAAAAATGTGATGCGGGCCGATGTGGTTGTGCCGTCTCTCCCGCGTGAGGAAGCGTTGGCGAATGCGCCGGAGCAGGAAGATGGTTATTTTAAAGTCCCGAAAGTTACGGAAGGATAGGGGGAAAGGGCATGGAACTCTTTAAGCTTACAGCCCATGAATTACATCAGAAGCTGGTCAATAAAGAAGTGTCTTCAGTAGAAATTACCGAATCCGTGCTGGGCCGGATCGATGCGGTGGAGGACAAGGTACAGTCCTATGTCAACCAGACGCGGGAACTGGCTCTTGCCAAGGCCCGGCAGGTGGATGAAAAGATAAAAAATGGTGAAGCGATTTCGCCGTTGGCCGGTATTCCCGGCGCCATCAAAGACAATATGTGCACCAAAGGGATTAAAACCACCTGTTCTTCGAAAATATTGGAGAATTTCGTGGCTCCTTATAATGCGACCGTCATTGAAAAATTAGCGGCCCAAGATATGGTTATGGTCGGAAAAACGAACCTGGATGAATTTGCCATGGGCGGATCGACCGAAAACTCCGGCTTTTTCACCAGCCATAATCCCTGGGACTTAAACCGCGTTCCAGGCGGTTCCAGCGGCGGATCGGCGGCAGCGGTTGCGGCCGGGGAAACTATTTGGTCGCTGGGCTCCGATACCGGCGGTTCCATTCGTCAGCCCGCAGCGTACTGCGGCGCGGTTGGCATGAAGCCAACGTACGGACGGGTATCTCGCTACGGCTTGGTTGCGTTTGCTTCTTCTCTGGATCAGATCGGACCGATTGTCCGGGATGATACCGACTGCGCGCTGGTTATGAACGCGATCAGCGGCTATGATAAAAAAGATTCTACGTCGATCAATGCCGCAGTTCCGGATTATACCCAGTCCCTGAAGAACGATGTAAAAGGGTTAAAGATTGGTTTGCCGAAAGAATATTTTGTCCGCGGAATGGACCCGCAAGTGGAAAAAGCAGTCTACAAAGCGATCGAGCAATTAGTCGCTCTCGGAGCGGAATATCAGGAAGTTTCCATGCCGCATACCGAGTATGGATTGTCGGCGTATTACCTGATTGCACCGGCCGAAGCGAGTTCCAACCTGGCCCGGTATGACGGCGTCGGTTACGGCATGAGGGAAGAGGGCGACGATATCGTCGCCATGTATAAAAAAACGCGCAGCAAAGGGTTCGGCGCCGAGGTCAAACGCAGGATTATGCTGGGCACGTATGCGTTGAGTTCCGGTTATTACGATGCTTATTATATGAAGGCGTTGAAGGTCCGGACGTTGGTGAAACGGGACTTTGACCGCGCTTTTGAAAAAGTCGATGTTTTGATCACGCCAACGGCTCCGTCGCCGGCGTTCAAAATCGGCGAAAAAGCCAACGATCCATTGGCGATGTATATGCAGGACGTATGCACGATCCCAGGCAACCTGGCGGGAGTGCCGGGGATTTCCTTGCCGTGCGGATTTGTCGACGGCATGCCGATTGGACTGCAGATTATCGGCAAACCGTTGGATGAAGCAACGGTATTGCGCACTGCTTACACGTTTGAACAGCAGAATGACTACCACAAGCGCTTTGCGCCGCTGGGGGAGGGTTAAATCATGGATTATGAAGTGGTTATCGGACTCGAAGTCCATTCGGAATTAAAAACGAAATCGAAAATCTTTTGCGGCTGCAGCACGCAATTTGGCTCTGACCAAAATACGAATGTCTGCCCTGTTTGCCTGGGTATGCCAGGCGTACTGCCGGTCGTGAATGAAAAAGTCGTCGAATTTGCTGTGCGAGCCGGTTTGGCCCTGAATTGCAAAATCTTGCCATTCTCGAAATTCGACCGCAAAAATTACTATTATCCGGATTTGCCGAAAAACTACCAGACATCGCAGTATGACCTGCCGATTGCACTGGATGGTTACTTGGATATTGAAGTAAACGGAGAAACGAAACGCATTGGCATTACCCGTATCCATATGGAGGAAGATGCCGGTAAACTGGTGCATGCCGGAACGATTTCCAACGCCGACTACACGCTTGTAGATTACAACCGCACCGGCGTGCCGCTGATCGAGATTGTTTCCGAACCGGACCTTCGATCGCCGGAAGAAGCCAAGGCGTATTTGGAGAAGATCAAAACGATCCTTGAATATATTGATGTTTCCGATTGCAAGATGGAAGAGGGCAGCCTGCGCTGCGATGCCAACATTTCATTGCGGCCGCGGGGCACTGAACCGTTTGGGACCAAAAGCGAACTGAAAAACTTAAATTCTTTCCGCGCCGTTCAACGCGGACTCGAATATGAAGTGGAACGCCAAACCGACGTTTTGGAAGACGGCGGCAAAGTGGTCCAGGAAACCCGGTCCTGGGATGAAGCAGCCGGCGTGACGGTTTCGCTCCGCAACAAGGAACAGGCCCATGATTACCGCTATTTGCCGGAACCGGACCTGGTGCCGATTGTCGTGGATCCCGCTTGGGTAGAAGAAATACGCCGCAATCTGCCGGAACTGCCGGATGCACGGCAAAAGCGTATGATGGAGACTTACGGATTGTCGTCGTATGATGCTTCCGTGTTGACGGCCAGCCGGGCGCAAGCGGAATATTTCGACGCATTGGTTGCGCAGGGTGCTGACGCAAAAGCGGCAGCCAACTGGGTAATGGGCGAAGTGGCCAAGCATTTGAACAGCAATGGTTTAACGATGGCTGAGTGTCCGGTATCCGCGGAACATTTAGCCGGTATGCTGAAACTGGTGGACAAAGGAACAATTTCTCATAAAATCGCCAAAACCGTATTTGAAGAGATGTGGACAAGCGGCAAAGCGGCGGAAGATATCGTCAAGGAAAAAGGATTGGTGCAAATCACCGATTCCAGTGCGATTGTCGGTATTGTCGACGCCGTATTGGCGGCGAACCCGCAATCGGTTGCCGATTTTCAAGCCGGCAAAGAGCGGGCGCTTGGCTTCCTGGTCGGGCAGATTATGAAGCAGACCAAAGGCCGGGCCAATCCGGAAATGGTGAACACACTCCTAAAAGAACGTATTGGACAACTGTAAATAGTAATGCTAAGGCGAAGCCATAGTTTATTGTGGCTTCGTCTTTTTCTTTCAAAATTTGTTGTAAAAATGTATACTTAGTATAGGGAGAGAAGGTAAATTGATATAATTAGTCGAATTTTTCTGGAAATAAGTGTTTTTACAGAACCCAAAAAGTAAATAAAGGGGTGGATCAGATGACCGAAAGGCAAGAATTATCTGCGAAAAGATTGCGTTTTCATTGTGATCCAGAAGTATTTTCCTTTGCAACAACGG
Organism: uncultured Negativicutes bacterium; assembly: GCA_964446265.1. GTDB lineage: Bacteria > Bacillota > Negativicutes > CTSoil-072 > CTSoil-072 > CTSoil-072. The sequence continues at coordinate 7,462 of CAYUNV010000058.1, forward strand.
CTGAAGTGCCTCCGCTTGATACGGTAATTGGCCAGGAGCGGGCTGTCAAAGCCATGAAATTTGGGCTGTTCACGAAAAATCCGGAATACAATATTTATATTTCCGGTCCGGCTGGGACCGGAAAGTTGACATTTACGGAAGTTTCTGTCAACAATATAGCGGCCACCGAGAAGGTACCTTGCGATTGGTGTTATGTTAACAATTTTATGAATCCCGCGCAGCCGCTTGCGATATCGCTGCCGGCCGGTGTGGGCCGGGTTTTTGCCCAGGAAATGCAGGAACTGATCGATAACCTGAAAACCGATATCTCGAAAGTGTTCAGCAGCGACGATTATGAACAGGCGAAAGTAGCTATCGTGAAAGGTTTCCAGGAACAGCGGGCGATCATTATCGAGGAATTTAACAAGCAGGCCGAAAAAATTGGTATTATGCCGCAATGGATGACAACCGGTTTTGTCGGCGTGCCGCTGATTAACGGAAAACCGATTACGCCGGAAGAATATCAGCAACTGGCTAAAGAACAGCGGGAAGAAATCGATAAAAAGATGATGGCCGTGCATGAAAAAGCTATGGAAGTTGTACGGACCATGCAACAAATGGAAAAGGCTGTCCGTGAGGAATTGAAGGCCCTTGATTCAAAAGTCGGCTTATTCGCCGTTGGCCATTTATTGGATGAGTTCAAGGAGAAACATAGAGACCATAGCCATGTTGCTGTTTATCTGGATGCGGTCAAACAAGATATTGTCAAAAATATTAACGATTTTAAACCGCAGCAGCAGGAAGACGAGTCGAACCCGATGGCGATGTTCAAAAAGAACATGCAGGATGCCATGAAAGACAAATACCGGGTGAACCTGCTGATCGACAATTCTGCAACCAAGGGCGCGCCGGTTGTCATTGAAACCAACCCAACCTATTATAATCTGATTGGCCGGGTAGAATACGAGCAGCGGATGGGTCTGGTCAGCACGGATTATACGATGATCAAGGCGGGATCGTTGCATAAAGCGAATGGCGGTTACCTAATTATCCATGTCAAAGATTTGTTATCCAATGTACAGTCCTATGAGGCTCTGAAACGGGTTTTGAAGACAAAGCATCTGCATATTGAAAATTTAGGCGAGCAATTCGGCATGTTGGCGATGGCTTCTCTTAAACCGGAGCCGATCCCGATTAATGTGAAGGTTATTTTAATCGGCAATCCATTCTACTACCAAATTTTGTACCAGTATGACGAAGACTTCCGCAAGCTGTTTAAAGTGCACGCCGATTTTGACGTGCAGATGGCAAATACGTCGGCCAATATCCAAAGTCTGGCGGCATTTGTCAGTTCCACGGTAAAACGGGAAAACCTGAAGCATTTTGACCGGGCGGCGGTCGCCAAAGTCGTTGAACATTGCACCCGGCTGACGGAGAACCAAAACAAGCTGACTACTCGCTTTAATGAAGTGGTAGAGCTGTTATGCGAAGCGGATGTTTGGGCGAAAGTGGACAACAGTGATGTAATTACTGAGAAACATATCAAACAGGCGATTGAGGAAAAACGGTACCGGGCCAATAAATACGAAGAACGGCTGCAAGAAATGTTTGCCGAAGGAGTTTTGCTGCTGGATACTGAGGAAGAAAAAGTAGGCCAAGTCAATGGCCTTGCTGTGATGTCAGTCGGTGAGTACATGTTCGGCAAGCCTTCCCGGATTACAGCGAATACCTATCTCGGCCGCAGCGGAATTATCAACATCGAACGGGAAACGAAGATGAGCGGTACCACCCACACCAAAGGGGTGTTGACGTTAAGCGGGTACATCGGCCAGAAATATGCGCAGAAGCAGCCCCTGACTCTGACCGCCAGTCTGACATTTGAGCAAATGTATGAAGGCGTGGACGGCGACAGCGCTTCCAGTACGGAATTGTATGCCTTGCTGTCGAGCTTGTCCGAAGTGCCGATCAAACAGTATATTGCCGTTACCGGTTCCGTCAACCAAAAAGGCGAAGTCCAGCCGATCGGCGGGGCAACCGAGAAAATCGAAGGCTTCTTTGCCGTGTGTAAGATCAAAGGATTGACCGGACGGCAAGGCGTTATGATCCCGCATCAAAATGTCGCCCATCTGGCGTTGAATGATGAAGTCATTCAAGCCGTTGAGGAAGGAAAGTTCCACATTTATCCGGTTAAGACGATCGACGAAGGGATTGAAGTATTGACCGGAGTAGCAGCGGGGGTTGCCGATACGGAAGGGAATTACCCGTCAGGAACGATTCATTATCGCGTGAATCAGAAATTGAAAGAATATATGGATACTATGGTGAAAATCGGCAAAGCCAGTGAAGGCGAAGGCAAAGCGAATGGCGGGGAAAATAAACCCTCCTGACGAGCAGAAAGGTGATAGAAGGAAACGTGGACAAGAAGCAGAAAAAGTTGCCGCCGGTGCAAAAAGGAAGCACATATACGATAGAGATTGATGGATTAGGCCATAGCGGCGAAGGGGTAGGCCGGTTTCAGGACTTTACCGTTTTTGTTCCCGGCGGATTGCCGGGGGAACAGGTCTTGGTCCGGATTACTCAGGTGAAAAGCAGTTACGCCAAAGGGGTAATGATCTCGGTAGTTGCAGCTGCTCCCGACCGCATCATACCACGGTGTGAAATTTATGAAGCCTGTGGCGGCTGCCAATTGCAGCATTTGAGTTATCCGGCCCAATTGAGGGCGAAGCAGCAGCAAGTCATTGCGGCCGTTTCCCGGATTGCGAAAACGGAAAATGTTAAAATCTTGCCGACTTTGGGCGCAACCCATCCCTGGGATTACCGCAATAAAATGCAATTTCCGGTTGGCTTGGAAAACGGCAAGCGAACCATCGGCTGTTTTGCCAGCGGTACGCACCAGGTTATCGACACGGAAAATTGTTATATTCAACATGCCTTGAATAACCGGATTGCTGCAGAGGTCCGACGGCTTCTGCAGCAATTCAATGTCAGTGTCTATGACGAACAAACTGGGCAGGGGATTATCCGCCATGTGATTGGGCGGGTGGGCACGGCCAGCGGCGAAGCGATGGTGGTGCTGGTAACGGCGACGGATAAGCTGCCGCATGGCGCGGAGATTGTTGCGGAATTACGCCGGGCGCTTCCAGAACTGGTCAGTATTGTGCAAAATATTAACCCCAAGCGGACCAACGTGATCATGGGCGACCGTAACCGGTTGCTATGGGGCAAAGAGTATATTACCGATAAACTCGGTGACTTTCATTTCAACATCTCGTCCCGTTCCTTTTTCCAAGTTAATACGGAACAGGCCAAGGTGTTGTATGACAAAGCAGTTGAATATGCCGGGCTGACAGGTCGGGAAACGGTGATCGATGCCTATTGCGGGACGGGGACCATTGCCATGTTTATGGCCCGCCAGGCAGCCAAGGTTTACGGCATTGAAATCGTCGAAGCGGCCATTGCCGATGCGAAAGTCAATGCGCGGAATAACGGTGTTTCGAATGTCGAGTTTATTTGCGGTGATGCGATCGACATCATGCCGAAGCTAGCCAAGCAGGGCATCCGGGCCGACGTTGTCGTCACCGATCCGCCGCGCGCCGGCTGCGCGCCCAAAGTTCTGGAGACGTTTGCCACCATGAACCCGCAGCGGATTGTCTATGTTTCCTGCAATCCAGCTTCGCTGGCGCGGGATCTGGCCGTTTTGGCCGAATACGGTTATATTGCCCGGGAAATTCAGCCGGTCGATATGTTCCCGCAGACGCATCACGTCGAGTGCGTGGCATTACTGCAACGTGTAGATAAGAAGTAAAATAGAAAAAGCCTTGCAGAATAAGGCTTTCAGAGCGACAGCCACCTGCGGCAGCGATGCTTGCGGGTGGTTTTCGTCTATTTGAAGTTATTTTGGAAACGCATAAGTTGACCTGTAGGAATAAATCGAGCAGACGTAATTTGGAGAATTTGGGAAAGTGTAGTTTGAGGGAAGGAGTCGATAGTGCTTTTACAAATAAGATAGATTAAATAGTTTGAGGAAAGCGATCAATAAGCAAGTGTCCGTAAGTTGGGACAAGGCTAAAAGTAACATTCAATAGCAATCCAGAGATATGCATTTAGATAGTATAAAAAAACGAAAATTGATTTATCTATACGGAAAAGATGTTTTTAGTAACATATATGATATAATCAAATAAAGAAAATATAGAATAATAAGTGATTAAAGTAAAACATTTTTGAGGTGAACAAAGTGGCGGTAAGCTACAATAAGCTCTGGAAGTTGCTTATTGATAAAAAAATGAAAAAGAAAGATTTACAGTCTGCAGCAGGCGTGAGCTCCAGCCTTATCACAAAACTTGGGCGTGATGAGCCTGTAACAATGACAGTTCTTATGAAAATTTGCGCAACTCTGCAGTGCGATATTGGCGATATTATGGAAATTATTCCTGATGAACCCAATAGACTGTGATTAATGTGAGGGACGATGCTATCGACTCGCCTGACGGCAGAGAATATTACAATTACTATAATTTTGAAGAACCAGGAGGCAAATTTTGAAGACTATTTCCATACCGCCGTATGCACCGACGCTTATCGAGTCTACTCGCGCTATCGGCTATACATTAGAATCGGCAATTGCCGATATTGTGGATAACAGTGTCTCCGCGTCGGCTTCTTGTGAAGAAATCTTTTTTTTCCCGATTGGTGATTCATACATAGCAATACTGGACAACGGTTACGGAATGAACGCTGGTGAGCTTGAGACTGCTATGCGTTATGGTAGCCAAAATCCTAAAGATAAACGAGCGGCTACAGATTTAGGTCGTTTTGGGCTGGGGTTAAAAACAGCTTCTTTGTCACAGTGCCGTACATTGACAGTGGCCAGCAAAAAAGACGGCAATATTGAAGTCCGTCGCTGGGATATTGACCATGTAATCAAGACTGGGGAATGGTCACTCATTGTGTTAGATACCGAAGAAGAAATTAACGCAATACCCCGTATTGATAACCTGCGTGAATTTGAAAGTGGCACACTGGTTGTGTGGCAGAATCTTGACAGGCTAAAAGTTGGCGAAGTGAATTTTGATCGCTCTATGGGCAGAAAAATGGATGATGTTCGTGCGCATCTCTCTTTGGTGTTCCATCGATACCTCAGCGGAGAAACTGGGCTGAAAAAGCTTCAGATTAAAATGAATGGAATCTTGCTTAATTATTCTGACCCGTTCTTGATACGCAGGAACACACAGGCAATGGCGGATGAAGAGTTGTTTATAGAAGGCGCAAAAGTAATCGTCCGTCCATACATACTTCCTCATCTTTCAAACTTATCAGCCAATGAGATAGAAGAACTTGGCGGTAAAGAGGGATTGCGTAAACGCCAAGGGTTTTATGTATACAGGAATAAACGTCTTTTGGTGTGGGGGACATGGTTTCGCATGATGCACCAGGGCGAGCTTTCAAAGCTGGCTCGGATTCAGGTTGACATACCCAATGATTTGGACAACCTTTGGACGCTTGATATTAAAAAATCATCGGCGATTCCCCCCGAGATCGTCAGGAATAGTCTGGAGTCTATTATTGAGCGGATGGCGGAGCGTAGCAAGAAGACGTGGGTATTCAGAGGGAAAAAAGAAACAAATGATTCTATTGTCCATATTTGGCAACGCTTTAAGGGAACACAAGGAGGCTTTTTCTATGGCATTAACCGTGACCATCCGTTAGTAGAAATGTTCCTAGATGTATCGCCGCAAATAAGGCGGAATGTCGAAGCGTTATTAAAGGCTATTGAGAACAGTATTCCACTTAATCAGCTATACATTGACCTAACATCAGAAAAGACGATTGAGAATGAAACCGAGGTCACGGCAAATGAAGTGGAAAGCATGCTGAAATTGCTCCTTGACCAGATGCCTTCAGAGGCAGATAAAAATTAATTGCTGGACAGGCTGACTGCGTCAGATCCATTTGTAAATTATCCTAAAATCATTGAGAAATATCAAAGAGGAGGCACTTGATAATGGCTGTAACTAATGCAGAACAATTAGAGGGGATGATATCCTCAAACATAAATACAAAATTTAAAGAGGTTCCACCTAGCGAAGCGGAATTTGACAACATAGCTGATATGCTCAGACAGTCACTTGCCTCGTTTTGCCCTGTGAAGGATGACGAATTTGAGGATTTGAAGCGAAGGTTAAAAGCCAACATAGTCGTTGTCATGGACATCGGTGTGGTAATTAAAGATGACAAAAGACCACATCAATCATGGCTTCCGTCACGGCGTTCAGAACTCGATTTTTTCTTTTGGCACAGATATAAAAAGTATCTTGAAGAGATAAAACACTGGAACCCAAGGGTAACTGGAAATCTCGGACGTGTTTCTGATGAGATTGTTGACCTTTTGGGTGATCCGAAATCGAAATATGATTTTCAGAGGCGCGGTCTTGTACTGGGTGATGTGCAATCAGGAAAAACCGCAAATTACACAGCTATCTGCAACAAAGCGGCAGATACAGGCTATCGAGTTATCATTGTGCTTGCGGGTATGATGGAAAATCTGCGTCAGCAAACGCAGGAACGTCTGGACGCAGAGTTTTCGGGCAGAAAGAGTGAATATTTCCTTGATCCAACTAAAAAGGAAATCAGGAATGAACCTGTCGGCGTTGGAAGATATGGAACGAGTAAACGCATTGCTTCTTTCACATCTGTAGTCAAGGATTTTGATATAAATGTACTTAAAAGCAACGACTTGTCGCTGCTTAGTGTCAGCGATCCGGTCGTATTTGTTGTTAAAAAAAATAAAAGTATTCTCAACAATCTCATTCGGTGGTTGCGCAATAACAATACAGTGGGAGGGCGAAAAATCGATTTGCCTATGCTCCTGATTGACGACGAAGCTGATAATGCTTCTGTCAACACCAAAAAGGAGGATGAAGACCCAACAGCCATCAACGAAGCTGTTAGAACGCTTTTGGCATTGTTTCGGCAAACGTCATACTTAGGTATAACCGCGACACCATATGCGAATATTTTCATCAATCCTGAATCCACTGACGACATGCGAGGAGATGACTTGTTCCCGCGGGATTTCATATACTCTCTGGCGCCGCCGTCGAACTATATTGGGGCAGACAGTATTTTTGGTGTGGAAGCACCGTTCAGGGATGCACTTGAAGAACTGCACCCGCAAGAAATGAATGCCTTTTTCCCATTCAGTCATAAAAAGGGGCATCCGGTTACCGAGTTGCCTCCGAGTATGAAAGAAGCTATGGCGTACTTTTTGCTTATAAACGGTATTCGTGATGTGCGCGGAGATTACAAGGCTCATCGCTCAATGATGATTCATGTCAGCAGATTTACGGACGTTCAAAATCAAATACGTGATCTGGCGACTGCGTGGATTTTGCAGATGCGTTCTGATTTACAAAACTACTCGCGTTTGTCTGAAACAGAAAGCGACAAAATCCAAAACATCGCCTACTTGAAAGCTGTCTGGGAAAAATATCTGCTAGGTGAAAAAGCTGGTGCGCCGGGTAAT
>CAYUNV010000059.1:0-11499 GCA_964446265.1 uncultured Negativicutes bacterium
ACATAACTACCAGGTTGGGTTACAACCTCTTGAAATTGCCCAATCAATTCATTGATGTTACTCATTACTAGTTTCCCTCCCCTACGGCGGCAGCTGCTTTTTTTTGTGCCATCACTTCATAGAAGCTCTGGATACGGGTTTCATACTGCGCTTTGCTGAAGACGCGCGGATCGGATTGGTCACCGTCAAAATAGGCAGTGGCAATTCCTGTTTCCTGGGCAATTCTTCGTTCCATCTCAAACATGAAACCATCCCATTTTTTACAGCTGCGGTTCGAATGGATCAACATCCCTTCGACATTATGATCCTTAATGATCTTGACCCGGGAAGCGACTTCCCGTTCCAGATTAACGCAGTTCGGAACTTCTGCGTAAGCGATTGCCATTTCATCCAGGTTGCTGTACACTTTTGCAAACGCATCGCAATAAATGGCGCCTACTACATTAATCCCATACTGCATCAAGGTTTTCATGTTATGCCCCAAAAACGGCCAACAGGCAATGCCTTCCGACAGAATACGATGTTTTTCTTCCGCCTTATAACTGGTTTCTCCGTTTTTCACTCTTTCTTCCAGTTCCTCAGCCAGTTTATTTAATGCAATCGTGGTTTCTCTGCGTCCCTTGTTACAGACGAGGATCCCCATATAGGTAAACATTTCAAACCCATTCATCGGCGAAGGAGTTGCGGTCAATGTGCTCATTGCCCGTTTCCAGGCCAAGCCGGAGGCCGAAGAAATTTCCATCACTTCCTTGAAGCGCTCCTCACTGAATTTCTTGCCGGTAAAATCCTCGAGTTGTTTGATAATGATATGAAACTGTTCTTTGATGTATTCCAATCGGGCCGGAGTAACCGTTGGCTCCGTATTGTACGGGATATCCAGCATGAACAACGGGATGTTCAATTCCAGCGCCAGATTTTCATACCATTTCACCATCAAATCGCAAATATTATTACAGCACAACAAATAGTCAGGCATTGGGATTTGCAACGCTTCACATTCTTTAACATCTTTGAATGCAAGGTTAATTCTGGCATAACTGCAAATATCGGTTGAATACCCCTGTCCTTCTGCATACTCTAAGAAAGGCATCGAAGCTTTTTTCGCCGAAACAGCGGCTGCATGATTTTCCGGATACACCAAAACAAGTCCCATGCACTCTGCCAATTCCTGCGGGAAATTGGAAGCTGCCCAGCCCACAAGTTCCCCGTTCTTCTTCGCTTCCAGCGCATCTTCATAGTGTTTGTCCATTAATTCTTTGATCATCTCACTGGCTTTCTTTTCCTCCGTCACAATGAACACCTCTTTATCGTTTCTTCTCCACTTCGTCAAAGGCATAAATAGCAGCACCGATTGCACCGGTATATTGCGGATATTCAGACACTCTGACCGGAGTTTTGAGCGCTTCTGCCATCGCTTTTACCACTCCGGAATTCTGTGCCACCCCGCCAGTCATCACCACATCATTCTCAACGCCTAATTTATGAGCCAGCATTCCGACCCGCTGTGCTACCGACCGATGAATACCGGCAATGATATCGGGAGTTTTTGTTCCCCTGGAAAGGTGGGAAATCACCTCCGACTCGGCAAAAACAGTGCATACCGAACTAATAGGCGCCGCTGTCTGAGCTTGTGCGGAAAGACTGCCCATATCGTCAATATCCGTTTCCAAAACGCGGGCCATGACATCCAAAAAGCGACCCGTTCCCGCCGCACATTTGTCGTTCATCGAAAAATTCAACAGCATTCCGCGGTCATTCAACTTCAATGCCTTGGCATCTTGTCCGCCTATATCGATAACCGTTCTGGCACTGGGAAACAGAAAGTGGACTCCTCTGGCATGGCAGCTTAATTCGCTGATTTGTTTATCCGCCTCTTTAAAACTCATTCTTCCATAACCGGTAACGACGGTTCTTTGAATATCTATTTGTTGGATCTCTTGATCCTCAAACAGATTTTGCAGTAATTGCGCCGGACCGCTTGTACCAGTTCCCACCTTCACCAGGACTTTTTTGATAATTTCTTTACCATCCTTCATAACGACGGCTTTGGATGATGTGGACCCAATATCTATGCCTAACGTATACATAACATTCCCGCCTTTTGATCGCTGCAAAGTAGTTAAAATTTAAACGATGACCTTTTCTTCCGCCAATTGCATAATCTCTTTCTCGGAATAACCCAGGCTTTTTAGTATCTCTGCGCTATTTTCACCAACCAGCGGTCCGCGCGAATACGACTGCGCGCCGATACTGTCAAATTTCACCGGAAGAGTAACGTGGGTTCTGACATTTCCAGTCGCATAGTTTACCTTGCATAAATAGTCATTTTCCCAAGCCTGTTCATCTTCCAATATTTCTTCCCATAAAAACGCTTTTTCACAAGGAATATCATATTTTGTAAATGCATCTACCCATTCATCCGCAGTCTTTTGAGCGATTTGCGCTTCAATGATTGCTACAACTTTCCCCGACTGCCCCGAAATATTTTTTAATTTGCAATACTCTTCATTGCCAATCAGGTCTTCCCGGTCTATTGCTTTCATAACGCCAGCATATAATCTGTCATATTCCGGGGCGGCAAGCTGCAACCAACGACCATCTTTCGTTTTATATGTATTTAAAAAGGGATTGCCGGTTTCTTTTCTTGTAATCGGATAGGAAAAGCCGTATTGCGCCGCAGTAATCGCAGTATTCAAGGCAAAGATTGCCGTGTGATACAGGCTTACCGTAACCTTATCGCCCATTCCGGTTTTGCTTTTTTTATAAGCAGCAGCTAATATTCCACTCAATAAGTTCATCGCTACTTGATTATCGCCAAATCCCGGCACCGGATTCATTGGTGAAGTTTCCTTTTCATACAACGTGCCCAACAGCCCGCCTCTTGCATAGTACGCCGTAAAATCAAATCCCGGCTTGTCCTTCAACGGACCTTTTTCACCATAACCTAACACTTGGGCGAAAATGAGATGCGGATATTTTGCTTTAATTTGTTCATAACCTAAGCCCATTTTTTCCAACGCTTTGGTTCTGTTGTTCGTAAGAAATACATCGCTGTTCTGCAACAACTTATCCATGACTTCCGCGCCGCTAGGCGATTTTAAGTTCAGCGCAATCGCTTTTTTGCCCATATTATTGATATCATAATTCGGATTTTCTTCCGGCAGCGTTGGGAACTTGGTGTTCCCGCCGATAAACCGGATCGGATCACCATTTGGACTTTCTACTTTAATTACCTCAGCACCCCAATCCGCTAAGGCTCTGGCACAGGTAGGGCCAGCAACAAAGGTGGCCAATTCAATAACTTTCAGACCTTCTAATGGTTTCATCATGTTTAGTGTGTACTCCCTTCATTCTTTTTGGCGGGGTGAGCTGCTCAATTGAATTCTATCAATTCAGTATTTTCATGTAAAATACATAGAATTTTTAACAATCTATAGATTTTTTAAATGAAAGATTTTTTAGATAGGTTGATATAGAATAATCCTATCGATTAGAAAAATTCTTTCACCAAAAATCAGAAAGCAAACATATTCATATGTCTAGAAACGCAGAAGCCTCACGGAGTTTTTAATCCGTGAGGCTTCTGCGAAAAGATACGCCGCTATTTCAATTTGTTACGGAGATAATTCACTGCTCCGCCTTCTTTAATAACCCGCTTGTCGTAATCAGAAAGCTCCAGCAACGCAGTATATGAAGCCAGAGGCAACCAATCAAAGGCGGCTAAAATACTAGGCATCGACCGGACAACGTTATGGCGCAAAATGCGCCGTTACGGGATTCAACAACCGTAAAGAAAAGACATCCTCTTGCGTTAAGTAAATTGCAAGAGGATGTCTTTTTACATTATCTATACCAGTGGGTCGTCAACCGGCTCGTCAAGGGTCGCCACGATAAAGAAGCATAGGATGCAGCCTGCTGCCAAAGCGGTAAAAACCACATCCCAGTTGTAATGATCCAAAATCCAGCCGATGGCAAGAGGAGTGCAGAAGCCGCCCAACTGGCCGCAGGTATTGGTGATGGAAGTTGCAACCGGAAACACCTCTTTTGTCACCAGGCCCATAGGATAGACCGAAAAACCCGAGAAGCCCAGGGCGAGAAAGAAGCCGGTGACGAACAGCACAATTCCGAGCAATGTCGGATCGGCCGGGGAATTGATGAGGGAATACATCGACACCGCGGTGGTAATGGCCGTCAACATCATCAATGGTTTACGGCGTTTGCCCAGGATATTGTCCGCCGTCCAGCCTCCTACTACGTTTCCTAAAACCGTACCGGCAAAAGGCGCTGCCGCCACAAATGCCATTTTCATGATCGCAAATTTTTTCACGGTGACAAGATATGTAGGAATCCAGGACATCATCGTGGTCGTGATAGCGATCATAAAGAAGTAGCCGAAGGCGCTGCCCATCATGTTCCAGTTGGTGAACAATTTTGCCGGCGTATCCAGTTTTACGAGCGTTTTCGCCCGAACCAGCTTGTCCAGCCAAGCCATGTTGTAAGGTTTTACTTCTTTCTTCTTCTCTTGCAGCGGCGTTCTTTCATTAATGTAGTCCACTTCCGCCGCATTGGTGAACTTGCTTTGCGCAGGGCTATCCGCCACGATAATCAGCCAGAAGATGGACAGGATAATGCCAGGAACCGCAAACGCGTAAAAGATAGTCCTCCAGTCCCAGGTCTGGATGATCCAGGCGCAGAGGATAGGCACGATTAACGGTCCAACTTTGGAAGCAGCGATGAAGATACCCATGGCCAAGCCTTTTTCCCGAGGCGGAAACCAATTGTTGATAGTGGTGGGCATACCCACGGCCAGCGGCCCTTCGGACAAACCGACGCCTAAACGGGCTATCTTCAATTGCATAATCGACCCCGCCATCCCGATGTAACCTGTGAACAGGGAGGTCAGAATCATGAAGATCGAAAAAATCTTGCTGACTCCTAGTTTGCGGACCAGAAAGCCACCGGGAATCATGGCGATGACATAACCGAGGAAGAAGAGGCTCATGATACCACCGGCCTCTGTATTGGTCATGGCGAATTCTTTCCGCAGATAGGGCATGGCAATGCCGATATTGGCCCGATCAGCGGTGGCAATGGTATAGATGACGAAAATAAGACCTAGTACAATCCAGCGGAAAGACGATTTTTTGATTGATTTGGCCGGACCTTGGGCTGTTGTTGGTTGTGACATAGTTGTTTTCCCTCCGTTCTTTTTATTGTTAATGCGTCGAACAGGCGATAGCGCTTGCCATATGGCTGCTGATCGGAACCGGAAGCAACTCCTGGGTCCGATACGTCGCCTTCATTACCTTATCCAAATCGATTCCGCTGAAGATGCCCATTCCGCCCAGCATATTCACCAAATCTTCCGTTGCGATATTCCCGGCAGCCCCTGGCGCAAATGGACAACCGCCCAAACCGCCGATCGACGTTTCAAAGCGGGTCACGCCAGCATCCAGCGAGGCAATGATGTTTGCCAATCCCATTCCCCTTGTATCATGTAAATGCATGATAACATCCAATGAAGGGAATTTCTCCCGCAAAACATCACATAACTCCTTCACCTGGAGCGGATTTGCCGAACCAATCGTATCGCCAATACCGATCTCACTGACCCCTGCCGAAAGGCCGAATTCAATAATTTTTACTACATTCTCCACCGGCACTTTTCCCGTCCAGGGACAAATAAAACTGGTCGGGATAGCCAAGCAGACCTGTGTATTACCGGCAATGCTGCACACTTCCTTCAATCCCTGCAAGGATTGGTCAATTGTTTGCTTCGTATTTTCAAAATTATGGCGTTCACTGGCCGATATTATGTAAGCGACTTCATCGGCGCCGGCTTCTATGGCATTGGTTACGCCGCGCAAATTGGGTGCTAAGGCAGTGAATTTCACACCGCTATACTTTTGCTTCAGCGTCGTCATAATCTCTCTGGCATCCGCCATCTGCGGAACAGCTTTCGGATGAACAAAAGCGGTAACTTCCATTTTCTTAAACCCGCAGGCAATCAAATGATCAATAATTTCTAATTTTGTTTCCGTAGGGATCCATTCTTTGATATTCTGGAACCCATCCCGTGGCCCTACTTCCACAACTTCTACTTTCTTTGGCAAATTCATGCCTTCACTCCTCCTAACTGGCGTTTTTAAATAATTTTCTTTTCTTTATATTCCTGTAAAGTTACGCTGTCCAAACCAATTGCGCCATAAATTTCTTCGTTATGCTCGCCCAACAGCGGAGCACAGCTTCGAGGGGTAGTCGGCGTTGCAGACATCTTGATCGGGTTGCCGGTGATGGTGATCTTGCCAGCCACCGGATGCTCTACGTTTACGAACATCTCCCGCGCATCCCGGATATGCGGATCTTCCGTCATTTGTTTCACATCATAAATCGGCGCTACCGGGATTTCTGCCGCCATGAGCGTATCCACACATTCCGCCACCGTTTTGTCGCTGCTCCACTCGTCGATGATGGCTTTTAACTCATCCATATTGGGATTGGTCTTGCGGACAAGGAATTCTTTAAATCGCGGGTCTTCCATCAGCTCCGGCTTGCCGATGGCTTTGGCCAAGGCTGCGAAGTGCGGGTCGGTGCCGCAGGAAATCACATATTCCCCATCTTTCGCCGAGAATGAATCATAGGGATAAGCATTAAAGTAGCGGTTGCCGCTGCGCCCAGGAATCGTGCCGTTCACGAGGTAACCCATCGTGTTGGTGAGCATGCTCGACACCAACCCATCCACCAGCGCCGTATCGATGTGCTGGCCTTCGCCCGTTTCCTTACGATAACAGAGAGCCGCCAAGATACCAATGGCTCCATTCATGCCTCCCAGAACGTCGCCGATGGGAATCCCGAACTTCAACGGTATCTGCCCAGTCATCCCGGTGATGCTCATGGCCCCGGACATCGCCTGGCCAATCAAGTCATAGCCTGGCCGTTGGCTGTAAGGACCATTCTGGCCGAAGCCGGAAATGGAACAATAGATGATGCCGGGGTTGATCTGTTTCGCTTGTTCATACGAAAATCCTAAGCGTTCCATAACGCCCGGACGATTATTTTCGATCAGCACATCCGCTTCCGCGATGAGCTTGGTGAATATTTCTTTCCCTTCCTTGGTTTTCAGATTTATGGTCACGCTTTTCTTGCCCCGGTTCATGTTCTCGTAATAAATACTTACGCCATTGACTTGGGGCACTGCAATCCGCACAAAATCGCCAATACCAGGGTTTTCAATTTTAATGACCTCGGCTCCCATATCCGCCAGAGTCAATCCACAATAGGGACCTGCCAGAAATTGTGTCATATCCAGTACTTTAATTCCCGCAAGCGCCTTTTTTTGATTCGTCATTTTTCTTTCTCCTTCTCACTGTTTTTTTCAGTATTGTCCATTAGCCTGAAGACTTCACATTCCTTGACCCACATCAGGAAAATGGAGCATCAAAATCTTTCTGATAATTTGTACAGCAAGTCCCGTGCCAATCTTTTCGCAGGGCAGAAATGGCGATTTTTCAGCCTTTTTCTTTTTACGCAAAAACGAGGTCGTTCCACATGCGGAATTTAAATTCCATTTGTGGAACGACCTCGTAGTTTATTGATGTTTTTTTATTTTCTGCAGTTTGCGCCACAGCGTTGTCTTGCCAATACCTAATTGGGCCGCAGCTTCAGCCAGCGTGGTACTTTGGTCCAATACCTTGGCAATAATGGTTTCTTCCCGGGCCGCTACTTGCCCGCGCAAGTCGTTAGGCTTTGGTATTTTGCTCGTCTGCTGCAACAAATCCGGTGCAATATTCTTCAATAAATCGATTCCTTTGCTTCCTCTGGTATAGTCTTCCAAAAAGAAAGAAAGCCGTTGGGAAAAATTCAGCAATTCGCGGACATTTCCCGGCCAGGAATAATTCATGAGATAGGGCATGATTTCTTCAAGCAAAGGATCTGCTGTTTTCCTACTTTCTTCCGGCAAAAAATGCCGGCATAACAAAGGAATGTCTTCTTTCCGCATGCAAAGCGGCGGAACTTCAAGATACAGCACATTCAAACGATAAAACAAATCTTCCCTAATGATGCCTTCCTGCAGCAATTTTTGCGGCGGTTTATTTGAAGCGGCAATCACACGGATATCCACCGGAATAATCCCTTCCGCCCCAATGCGCAGCACTTCCCTTTCTTGCAAAACTCGCAGCAATCGTCCTTGCATATCAATCGACATGGCATCAATTTCGTCCAAAAAAATCGTGCCTCCGTGCGCCATTTCAAACAAACCCGCCCGGCCTTTGCGTTTCGCACCGGTAAAAGCGCCTTCCGCATAACCGAACAATTCACTTTCCAGCAAGGATGGCGGCAATGCGCCGCAATTGATCGCAACGAAAGGACCATCCGCCCTCTTGCTGGCATGGTGGATTCCCTGGGCAAACAATTCCTTGCCGGTCCCCGAAGGACCATTGATAAAAACAGTCAGATCAGAACCGGCAAATTTTTTGGCCAAATCTTTTTTTTGCTTAAGTATCGCAGTTTCACCCAAAATATCCGCAAAAGTCAAACGGGAACGAAACTTTTGTTCCGTAATTTCTTTACGCAGTTGATGTTCGATTTGGGTAATCCGAGAAGCTTCCCGAAAAGTAGCTACGGCGCCAACAATTTTTTGACCATCTTTAACAGCCACCCTGCTGGTTACAATTCTCACGTCCCCAATGTTCTGGAATTCATTAATACGCGATTGGCCGTCACAAAGCACTTCCCGCATTTTCGTGGAAGGAATCGCGTCTTCAATATTTTTGCCGATAACCTCCCGCGACTTAATGCCCAACATTTTCTCCGCCGCCTGGTTGAAAATCGAAATTTTACCATCCGCATCAACAGCCAGAAAGCCTTCATCGGCGCACTCCAAGATAGCCGTAAGACGGCTCGCGCGCCGTTTCTCTTCGTAGTGCAAATTAGCAAGTTCTTCCGCTCTCAGGAGCGCTTCCCGAATGGTATCCCGGCTGGTATGCAAAAAAACGCTTGGCACTCCGTACTGTTTGGCATAAAGGACAGACGCACCCCCGCCGACAACACAATAATTGCCTTCCTGGGCCAGCCTGGCAATCTGCTTTTCCATTTCCGGTATGGTCGTAATCACCAATTCGGTAATGGTTACGCCTAATGTTTCTTCAATCAAATTCAGTCCGACCATTTTTTTAAAGGAAGTGATCACAATATTGGAACTGAACTGTTTTGCCTCAGCACAACATTCCAGAATATCAAATGGTCCGGTATTCACGGTAACTACCGGACATTTTAAGTTTTTCGCCAGATAAAATGCCGTGCCGCCCCGGCTGACAACCACATCACCCAGAACGATTTCCCGCGCGCCTAACGGATGGTTATAGTCCTGCAACCAACCATCCGCCCCCATAATGCCCTCGATAACATCTACATCCATGCCCATTTCCTCAATGACAGACCGCACTAAAGGCGTTAAGTCCCTATATGGCGATACAAACGTTATCCGGCTCATACTATTCCTCCAAAAATACTTCTGTTACTAATAATGATAGCGTATTTATCGGCAAATATCCACCAATAGGAAAACTGCCGGTCAAACACGCCAAAATCCTGCTGAAGTTTGGAATGATCAAGCATACAAAAGGGACTATGCTGAACCGATTGGTCCAACATAGTCCCCGCTCTATCCTTACTATTATTCCCTTTCCAAAAGAACAGCAATACCCTGGCCACCGCCAATGCAGAAGGTAATCAACCCGGTATGCAAATCACGACGTTTCAATTCATTAACGATCTTCGTGACAAGGATCCCGCCTGTTCCACCCAATGGATGGCCCAACGCAATCGCACCGCCATTGACGTTTAATTTCTCCATATCCATACCCAATTCACGAACGCACGCCAACGATTGAGCCGCAAACGCTTCATTCATCTCGATGAGGTCAATATCATTCAAACTCATTCCCGTTTTCGCAAGCAGCTTGCGGGTAGCCGCCACTGGGCCAATTCCCATGATCGCAGGATCGACACCCGCTACGGCATAGGATTTAAATTTCGCCAGAATTTCCAGCCCCATGGCTTTGGCCTTTTCTTTCTCCATTACAACCACGGCACCGGCGCCGTCACTCAATGGAGAGCTGTTGCCCGCAGTCACAACACCGTTCTTTTTAAACGCCGGCGCAAGTTTCGCCAGGGTTTCCATAGAAGTTTCCGACCGCACAATTTCATCTTTGGCAACCAGTACCGTTTTCCCTTTGCCCAGCGAGACCTCAACCGGCACGATTTGGCTGTCGAAATAACCGGCATCCCAGGCTTTCGCTGCTTTTTGATGGCTAAGCACCGAAAATTGGTCACATTCCTCGCGGGTAAGATTGTACTTCTCCGCCAAATTTTCGGCCGTAATTCCCATGGGAACATTCATTTCCCCCGGTGCCGTGTGGATTACCGCCCATTGCGGCGGCATCACCTGGTAAGCTGCCGTCGGCTTTTCCATCACATAACAGCGGGTCGAATCGCTTTCTACCCCTCCGGCCACCATAACATCGCCGTATCCCGCTTGAATCAAGATCGCCGCATACGCAATGGCGTTCAACCCAGCACCGCATTGCCTGTCCAAAGTAACCCCCGGGACACTGATCGGCAGGCCTGCGCTGAGTCCTACCATCCGGGCCATATTATTTGTTTCATTGTTCATCAAATTGCCAAAGATTACATCATCAATTTCGTTCGGATCGATCGCAGCTCTTTTTACCGCTTCTTTGACTGCCAAAGCACCCAGTTGATAGGCGGGTACAGAGGCAAGCGCGCCACGGACCCGGCCAACCGGCGTACGGGCAGCCGATACGATAACAGCTTCTCTCATTTCATTCTCCCCCCTTAATTCCGTTGAAATTCTAGTTTCGGCTTCCTTTTAAGCCCAATATTTGCCTTGCTTCGTCCGGAGTCGCCACTTCTTTGTTTGCTTCCTTGATCAAGCGGGCCGCACGAGCCACAAGATCCGGATTCGTAGCCAGTCTTCCCTTACTGTAATAAAGATTGTCCTCCAAGCCGACGCGGACATGGCCGCCAAGGGCAATGGTTGCATACATCAATGGCAAATGGAATTTGCTGATGCCCAAAGCGGACCACGTCGCATCCTTGGGTAACAAATCTTTTAAATGGACTAAGTCTTCGACCGTAGCAGCGCAACCGCCAGGTACACCCAACACAAATTGATAGTGCGGCGGCGATTGTAATATCCCGTTTTTGAGATAGTATTCCGTGATGTGGATCATCCCGGCATCAAATATTTCGAGTTCCGGTTTTATGTTGTATTCCTGCATTACTTTGCCGAGTTTTTCTAAAAATTGTGGTGTATTGATGAATACATCGTCCGGCATCCGGTTCAAAGTCCCGGCATCAAAAGAAGCCATTTCCGGTTTTAATTCATACAAATGGGCCATTCTTCTTTCATCCGGCGCATCATGTTCCCCTGCCGTAGTCAAATTGATAACTACGTCACATTTGGCTTCCAGAAGC
>CAYUNV010000059.1:11509-14919 GCA_964446265.1 uncultured Negativicutes bacterium
ACAGTCTCTTTAAACAATTCCTTATCCATCGTTCCTATCCCATTTGCATTACGCATATGCAAGTGAACGATCGCCGCCCCCGCTTTCCAACATTCGTATGCATCATTGGCAATTTCCTGGGGCGTTGTAGGAATATGCGGGTTCATTGATTTCGGAGTCATCGCTCCGGTTAATGCCGCTGTAATAATTACCTTTTCCACAATTTCACCTCATATCGTCATTACAGTTTTTTATGCAGCTTCAATATCTCAATCAGCATATTATCCCGGTACTCAATCATTTCCTGCGTTGTTTTTCCGAGTTCAGGCGGGCGGTTCTCGATTGCCTTGAGAATGCCTTCATGGCCAATTTCAGCATATTCCTCCGGGATCTCAGTCCACCTAGCCATATCCTCCAACCATAAATTGCTGGAAAAACGCAGCATATTCGACAAACCGCGGAGTCCTTTTTCGCCGCCGCCAAGATGCATGATCAAATTGGGCCCCATAATCGCCCAGCGCAAACCGGGTCCAAAGGTAATTGCTTTATCAATATCTTCTACGGAACATACGCCGCGCAAAACGAGGTCCATGTATTCCCTGCCCACCGCCATCTGGATGCGGTTAGCAATGAACCCCAGCGTTTCTTTTTGCAGCACGACCGGCTCCTTGCCCAGTTTTTGATAAAAAGCATAGGCGCACTGCACAGCTTCCGGACTTGTTTTTTCCCCTTTCGTGATTTCGACCAACGGGATCAGATGCGGCGGATTATAAGGATGACCGCACAGGCATCGTTCCGGATGGTTGGCAAATTTAGCGATTTCGCTGATCAACAACCCGGAAGTGCTGCTGGCAATGATGGCATCAACTGCCGCATATTTTTCAATCTCAGCCAATACCGCCCGTTTTACTTCATAGTTCTCCGGGCCGGATTCCTGGATAAACTGCGCATCTTTTATTGCTTCTTCCACATTTGTGGTATACGAAACCAAGGCCGCAGCCCGCACAGCGTCTTTTTTTTCCAACACATCTTTACTGACTAAAAACGCCAAATAACCAGCGATATTTTTTCGAGCGACAGCCAATTGCTCTTCCCCAATATCACAAACACACACTGCATAGCCTTTCATAGCGAAATTGGTGGCCCAACTGGCCCCAATCACTCCGGCCCCTATACAGGCCACTTTTTTTATCTGGTTTACTTCCATAGTAAATAGGCTCCTTTCCCTTTACCATACTATTTCGCTTAGAAACCAAAACCTCTTGGGAAAAATAGGAACATCGCAGTAGAAACAATACCTACCCACAACCAAATCAGGAATGTGAAGGGCATAATATCCTGAAATCTCAGTTTAAACGCTGCTAATACCGGCAAGGCCCAGAACGGTTGAAGGTTATTCACCCACTGCGCACCGGCATTGTAGGCCAAAATAACTTGCTGGATTGGAACGCCCAGTTGTTGAGCCGCCGGAATAATGTACGGCGCTTCAATAACAAATTTGGAACCGGCAGACGGAACAAAGAAGTCCATAACACCGGTGTATAAAAAGATAATCCACGCGTACGTGCCGGGAGTCGAAATGCTGACAAACCAGTGGGTAATAACCTTTGCCAACCCGGAATCGCTAATCACGCCAAAAATACCGGCATACAACGGGAACTGGATAATAACGCCATAGGTAGTAGGCACACCGGCCCGCACCGATTTAATAAAACTACGCGGATTGCCATGCAGCAGAAGCCCAAGGCCGAAGAACGCCAGGTTAAGATTATTAAGGTCCAAAGCGTTCGCACCTTTAAAATACACTGCTTTGGCAAACCAAAACAGAATAATGAGGGCAACAATCACTTGTAATATCGGAGAACGATCCCAGCGTTCCGCCGGGCGCAGTTTGCTCTTGTCTTCCACTTCTTCAGCGTCTTTATTCAAAAATTCATTCGCCAATTCCTCAGAAATTTCTACCGAATTTTTAGGAGACGGCATAAACATCAGCATAACCAAAGGCAAAGTAAGAAAGAGGATTCCAATATAGACAAATTGGAATGGAGACAACGCAGTCTGGGTGATCGGAATAATACCGGTCAACTTTTCCAAAAAATGGCCGGGGGTTGCTACCAACAACGGCGCCATCTGCGTTGGTCCGTTGGACAGAATACTGCCGCATCCGTAGCAAACAGCTACCAAAAAGGCATAATGAATGCCAAGGCCGCGTTTACGGGCGGCTAATTCACGACCCATAACAATATTTAGCATAAGACCAATTCCCCAGTGGCACCAGGAAACAAATCCACCGACCACCATAAACATCCACATGGTCATTTTCGGCGTCTTCGGGATATCAATAATTGCCGAAATGATCCTCTTTGCCGGTTTAGAGTCCGCAACCACGAAACCCGTAATCATCAGCAAGGACATCTGCATCGCAAACGGCAGCATCCGCCAAAAACTTTTTTCATAATCATCAACCAATTGTATGGGGGCGTGCGTTCCCCATACCAATGCAGCGACAAAAATCCCAACCGTCAAGGCAAGAACAAACACCATGGAATCCGGTATCCAGTTTAATGCCAATTCAGTGAACTTGTTAATCAAACTATTTCCATTTTTCTGGTTTTCTTTTGGCAGCGTATTCGTGTCGGCCATACGTATCGTCTCCCATCAATTCTATATTTGTATTCAGGGTCTTTACAACGTAACCTAACAAACTTTTTTAACAGAAGAAACCATTGGAAAAATCAACTTATTTCTTAAGTCCTAATATCTGTCTTGCCTCATCCGGAGCAGCCACTTCTTTATTCGCTTCTTTGATCAAGCGCGCAGCCCGGGCAACTAAATCAGCGTTCGAAGCCAATTTTCCTTTGGAATAATAAACATTGTCTTCCAAACCAACACGAACGTTCCCGCCAAGCGCAATCGTTGCATACAAAATCGGCAAATGATCTTTTCCGATGCCAAACGCCGACCACGTAGCGTCTTTCGGTAATTTATTTTTTAAGTAAACGAGATTTTCGACCGTTGCCATAGCGCCGCCAAGCACCCCTAGCACAAATTGATAGTGCGGCGGTGAAGCTAATATGCCTTTCTGCAAGTAATATTCGGTGATATGGATCATCCCTGAGTCAAAAATTTCAAGCTCCGGTTTCACGTTGTTTTCCAGCATTGTTTTGCCAAGTTTTTCTAAAAATTGCGGACTGTTCATGAATACTCCGCTTGGCATCCAGTTAAACGTGCCCGCATCAAACGATGCCATCTCCGGTTTCAGTTCAATGAGATGAGCCATTCTTGTTTCATCCGAGGCCATCGCATCGCCCGAAGTAGTTAAATTGATGACCACATCGCATTTGTTTTTAACCAATTCTACTGTTTCTTTAAAAATTTCTTTGTTCATCGTCCCTTTGCCATTTTCATCGCGCATGTGCAAATGGACAACT
>CAYUNV010000060.1:0-6211 GCA_964446265.1 uncultured Negativicutes bacterium
AGAAATGCTATCCCCAGAGCTTTGAGTGTTCCCATCACTCCCAGAGACTCTATTAAAACACTGGCCAGCGGAGCAATGACAACCGCTCCGGATCCCATGCCTGCCGCCAACAGTCCTGCCACTAAACCCCGCCGCTCGGGGAAAAACCTAACCATGTTTGCGACTGTTCCAGGATAAACAATGCCCATTCCCAGGCCAACTATTGTCCCCGAAATATACAGATGCGTCAGCGTCTGGACAAACCCAAGATTAATGACACCTAGTCCCAACATCACACCTCCGGCAAGAATAATCTGCTTGGGCGCAAAATAGTCCATTGCTTTTCCAGCAAAAGCTTGCGGCAAGGCTGAAACTCCCATCATAATCGAAAATCCCAGAGATACTGATGCCGCGTCCCACTGGAAGACGCTCATCAACGGTTTTTGGAATACACTCCAGGCATAACCAAAACCAATGCAAATATTGATGACGATGCAGGCCGCCAGGAAAAACCATCTTTTTTTATCAATATTCATATACTTTCTCCTAATGAATATATATTGAATGATTCAAATTGCTGTAAATTAGGCAAAGGAAGCAATTATCCCCAACAGACAATTGCTTCCAAAATTACCGCCTACTTCGCCTGCTTCTCACATCGACCACAGCCAGTATGCCGCTCCAAGAGTCCATCCTACAGCCTCATATCGTGTCGGCAGGCAAACTAACCTTTGTAATATCCATTTTCCAATAACAAGGCAATCCCCATCCCGCCGCCAATACAAGCAGATCCAATTGCATATTTCTTAGAAGGATTGTTCTTAAATTGATAACAAATTGTAGTAATTATGCGAGCTCCTGACATTCCCAAAGGATGTCCAAGTGCTACAGCACCACCATAAGGGTTTAAGCGTCCATAAAGTTCAGTGCCAGGACCATTTCCTAATTCTTTTAAGCAGCCTAATGTCTGTCCCGCGAAAGCTTCATTAATCTCAAGAATATCAATATCTGCCAACGTCAAATTGTTTTCAGCCAATACTGTTATAATTGCGCTTACAGGCCCCAAACCCATTAAGCGAGGATCACAACCCGTAATTGTATAGCCCACTACTTTCGCCATAACTTCCAAATTGCGTTCCTTAGCCGTAGATTCTTTCGTAAAAATCTCAAATGCTCCGCCATCGTTTAAACCGGATGCATTTCCTGCAGTAACTGTACCACCGGCTTTAAAGGCTGGTTTTAATGTAGCCAAACCTTCTAATGTGGTATTTGGTTTTGGATGACCATCTTTGTCAACAATGGTAACCATGCCTTTTTTACCCTTGATTTCCACCGGCACAATTTCCTGCGCAAAAAAACCGGCTTCCATAGCTTGTTTCGCCTTCATTTGGCTATTGTATGCAAACTCATCTTGCTCTTCACGGGTAATGCCGTATTTTTCAACAACTAATTCTGCTGTAATACCCATATGTGTGATATCTTTATTAGGATAACCGGATGCTGAACGGTGGCCTTCATCATTGGCGTCGATTAACTTGCTATCCCCCATTCTAAATCCTTCATAGCGACTACTTGCCGGTAGATAGTATTCGGCGCGTGATAAGGATTCTGCTCCACCTGCAGCAATAAAGCTGCGATTCATTAATTGTAATTCCTGAATGGCACTAATGGCAGATTGGAATCCGGATCCACATATTCTGTTTACAGTAAAGCCAGTTGAGGTTTCTTTTAATCCAGCATTGATGCCAATGATTCTGCCTAAATTGTTTGTTGTTTGTGAACCTGTAACATGTCCAACAATAACTTCGTCAATATCTTCTTTTTCGATTCCGGCACGTTTAATTGCCTCTTCCAAAGCAATGCGCCCCAACCCTTCTACCGGTACTGTTTTTAAATCGCCTAAATAAGCTCCTACAGGCGTTCTTGCCGCTCCGACAATAACGATTTGTTCCAATGATTTCATCTAGTACATTCCTTTCTCTTTTAAATTTTTTCTTCATTTCTTTTTTTTCCAGTCTAAAACAAGACCTTCTTTCTATTGATTGTAATACAGTATTACAATCAATTCGTATCAGTAGGCAAACTAATTTTTACACTATCCATTTTCCTATAGCAAGGCTGATTCTTTCAAACATTATAACGCCTCTGCCAAAAGCTTCATTTTCTCCATAGCTTTCAGATAGACATGCTCTTTATTCTATAAAGCATAGCCAATGCAATCAAAGTACCTGCTACGTTCAACAGGCAAATCGCAGTTCACAAATAGCCCCCAATAAGATTTTGCTACACGATAGACACTTATTCTCGTATAATCACTTATTCCCTATTATTTGCTGCAATCTACCCCATTTTTCTTGGAATATTTCTGTCGGCATTAATGTCAGGTTCGCCGAAATTCGTGGTTTGAAATCCATGGCTCCTAAGATATCCCGCTCCAAGTCAATACCCGGCGCAATTTCAATTAAGGTTAACAGCCCCTCTTCCAGCGTAAAGACTCCACGCTCTGTGACATACAACACCTTTAAACCTGTTTTTTGAGCATAACTGCCGCTAAAGGTAATTTGATCCACCTTATTCACAAATTTTCTGTTCTTTCCTTCTTTAAGAACGGTAACTTTGCCATCCACAAAACTAAATTCCGCACCATTGGTAAAAGTCCCGCAGAACACCACTTTCTTAGAGTTTTGAGAAATGTTGATAAATCCGCCGGCACCAACAACCTTTGTGCCAAACTTGCTGACATTAAGGTTCCCTTGCGCATCGGTTTGTGCCAGGCCAAGAAAGGTAGCGTCTAGTCCACCGCCGTCATAGAAGTCAAATTGCGCCTCGTGTTCTATAATGGCATCAGCATTATAAGCAGTGCCAAAGTCCGGGCCGCTGCATGGCACTCCACCGTATGTTCCCAGCTCGGTGGTAATGGTAAGAAGGTCAGATATTCCTTCTTCTGCCGCCACACTGCCAATGCCATCAGGAACGCCGATTCCGAGGTTGATGATTGTATTGGGGCTTAATTCCATAGCTGCCCGACGAGCGATAATTTTGCGTGCATCGAACTGCATTGTCGGCAGGCTGCCCAAAGGCATCTTACTCTCTCCTGCAATTGCTGGATTATAATAGGTTCCTGCAGTCTGCATATGATTTTCCGGCTTAGCGATAACGATGTAATCCACCAATGCCCCAGGAACTTTAACCTCTTTAGGGTGAAGCGTATTTGCTTTGGCCAAATACTCCACTTGGGCGATGACGATCCCACCTCTATTTTTAACCGCCTGCGCCATTGGCAGGGCTTCCAGCAACAACCCCTCTTTCTCCATGGTCAAGTTGCCTTTTTCATCTGCAGTAGTTCCGCGAATGACTGCAACATTTACCGGAAACGTCTTGTACAGCAACCATTCTTCTCCTTCTATTTCGATAACTTTGATTAGATCTTCGGTTGTAATGGTCGAGGCTTTTGCTCCTTCAACCCGCGGGTCGACATAAGTTCCTAAACCAACCTTGGTAATTACTCCAGGCTTCTTACCGGCAATTTGCCGCCACATTTGGGCCATAACTCCTTGTGGCATCAAATAGGCTTCTATTTTATTCTCAAAAATTAGTTGTCCCATGGGCGGCGCCTGACCAATGTGACCCGAAATCAAGCGTTTGATCAATCCCACATAAGCAAAATGGCTCATCCCGCGAGTCTTCATGTCACCACAGCCACAATCGTGGGCAATGGTTAAATTACGGGGCGACCCGTTCTCTTTGAAACGATTTTCCAGGGCGATAGCTACTTCTTCTGCAAATCCAGCCAGGCCGGCGGTCGTCCAAAGTACTGTATCACCGTCTTTTATTAAAGCAGCAGCTTGTTCAGCTGCAATAACCTTACTCATTATCTTTCACCATCCTAAGTTTTTTTCAAGCACTAAAGAACGCAATGTACTAACCGAAAGAGATTAAGCAGACGGGGTAAGCCTAAACTAACTTCAACTGACAAATTGTAAAACGCTCGTTATTGTTTATTTGTAAATCATGATCCCTACCGGAATGATTACAATCAGAGCTAGCAATGTAGCAATACAGTGTGTCATCCAGATATGTCTGTACGCATTTTTATGCGTCAACCCACAGACTGCCAACGATGTGATGACCACCCCATTATGCGGAAGAGCATCAAAAACACCTGCCGAAATTACCGCGATCCGATGAACGAGCTCTGGATTCAACCCTAATGCTAAATACTTTGGCGCCAATGTTTCCAGAACAATTCCCAATCCTCCAGAAGCAGAACCGGTAATACCAGCCATAAGATTTACGGCCACGGACAGCGATAAAATGGGATGTCCCGGGAGATTAAGCAAGATATTCGAAACGACGGCAAAACCAGCAGTCGCAGCCACTGCCATTCCATATCCAACATCAGCGCAGGTATTAATAACTGGAACAACCGTATTTAATGCGCCTTTGTTGATAGTATCCATAAAGTTTTGATAATTGGGCCAGAAAGCAGCTATTGCTACTACAGAACCGATCACAAGAGCCCAAACGATATCAACTTTGCCAACATTTAATGATAGTATCAGAGCGGCCGGCGGCAACAGACTAAGCCAGATATTTGGCAATTTCCGATCAGCATACTTATCTCCGCCAATGCCCCCCATCAATTGCGGCTCTTCGTAAATTTCACCACGAACAACCGATTTTTTGAGTTCCCGTTTGAAGTACCAAAGGTTGAAGAGAACGACTACTGCAATCCCTACCAAACCAAGGACAGGCGCTGCCATGGGTGTTGAGGCCATGTATTTAGTCGGCATGATATTCAAAACCGATGGTGTTCCGGGCATCATACACATGGTGATAGCTCCATTGCCAAACATAAATGATGCCATAAACAAGTGCCAAGGAACATTAAGCTCTTTGAATAACGGACGAGCAATCGGTACGATTGCGAAGATAACCACGAACAAACTAACTCCACCAAGAGTCAAAATCATACAAATGACCGAGATACTTACCATGACGACAAATGCACTGCTTCGTCCAACGACTTTAAGCATTCCTTCGGCAATAGCCCGTGCAGCGCCAGAATCTTCCATTAATTTTCCAAACATCGCAGCGGTCAGAAAGATCAAATAAAACTTACCGGCATAGTTAACAAAGCCTTTCATGTAAGGCCCACTTAAGGCTCCCAATATCGACATATTGGAAAACAAAGAAACAACTACTACCGCCAGTGGGGCAATAACTATGATTCCGACGCCCCGGAGCGCCAAGAAGATAATAAAAGCCAGTGAAACAAAAATCCCAATCAGACTTAATATTGTCGCATCCACTTACTTCAACCCCCCATTCATATACTTCTCAACTTAAGACAACTTACTTGCCGTCATACCATCCTTTGCCGCTAGTCTTCTTGCCCAATCGACCGGCATTAACCATTCGCTTCATCGCAACCGGCGGGGCCCAGTTTGCTTGGGCAAATTCCGAGTAGAGATACTCCAGAGAATGATATGAAATATCAATCCCTGTATAATCCATTAAAGTAAATGGTCCCATCGGATAATTGAGGCCTAATGTTATTGCTTTATCGATATCTTCCACCGAGGCAATTCCCTCTTCATACACCAAGCATGCTTCCCTGAATTGCGGTAACATCAATCTGTTGACAACAAATCCAGGCGTATCTTTTTTTACCTCGATGCTTTCCTTGCCCATAGCCCTTACCACTTGCTGCAATGCCGCAATTGTTTCATCCGAAGTATTATAGCCTCGAATGAGTTCCACTAACCGCATTACAGGAACGGGGTTGAAAAAATGCATGCCCACAACCTTATCTTGTCTTTGCGTAACGGTGGCCATCTTTGTAATAGACATGGTAGATGTGTTCGAGGCAATAATGGTATTGGCTGGGCAAATTTCATCCAGTTTTTTCAGCAACTCACACTTTGCATCAAATTTTTCGATAATCGCTTCGATCACTAAATTTGCTTTTGCCAAATCGTCTACTTCAGTGCTGGTCTGAATTTTGGCTAATATGCCTTGCTTTACGGTTTCTGTAATTTTCCCTTTGGCGACCAATTTGTCCAATACACCGGTTATGCTTCCAACAGACCTTTGCAACGCCTGAGCTGATACATCATTTAAAATGACTTCATACCCTGCTTGAGCAGCTACTTGAGCAATGCCAGTCCCCATAGCTCCTGCACCAACAACGCCAATAATTCTTATGTCCATTATTTTTCCCTCCTACTTT
>CAYUNV010000060.1:6221-6587 GCA_964446265.1 uncultured Negativicutes bacterium
CCCCTATAAAGTGCATTTGCTTAACTATAATTGCAACTCTCATACCAATTTCCAATGACATTGATTATTGAGTCAATTAAACCTTGTAGAAATGCAAAAAAAGCCCATATCATGCGGCTTCATGATATTGGCTTTTTTGTTGTTATTTTCGAAAATTGTTATTATTCTGTTTTGTCAATCTTTTCTGTAGACTTTTTACTACATTTTTTGTAGACTTTTTGCTGCTCATTCTGTAGTAAAAAGTCTACAAAATAAAATGTGCGGACAAAAAAATAACAAGGGAAATCCAATCTCAGATGTCTATACTCCCGTTTCAATAAACGTTAGATGCATTCGAATTCTCTTTTCAACTTAGTATTGATAAAA
>CAYUNV010000060.1:6622-14894 GCA_964446265.1 uncultured Negativicutes bacterium
GTGTTGCATTTCACATTTTACAGTAAGCTGTTTTTTAGATTATAATAAACGAGAGAAAGCTATGTTTCAATAGGACGGTGGAATAAATGATCTCATATGAACGCATGCCAGAAGTAAGCCTGATAAATTTAGAAAAAATTTTCGAGGCTTCTTATGACGGGATTATGGTGACGGATAAATTTGGTAAAATTCTGTTGGCAAACCCTGCAGCTGTAAAATTCATGGAAAAACTAACAGATGAAGTTGTTGGTGCTAATGTCCAGGATATCGTGAAGAAAGGTGGCACCGACCGCTCGACAACCATGGAAGCAATCCAGAAATGCGCTACTTTTACCGGGTTGGTGACAGTATCGTCAGGACAAAAGGTTATGTCTACCAGCATACCACTGTTTGATGAAAACGGTGAAATTATCTTGGTGGTGACCAATGTCCGCCCCCGAGATTTGATCGACCAATATATCGATGAACTAGAAAAAGAACGTGAAAATGCGCAGCGATACAAAAATGCAGTTGACTATATTGGCAAGAATTATTTAGCGCGGCGTGAACCGATAGCGAAAAGCCGGAAAATGCAACAAGTGCTGCAAACGGCAAAGAAAATTGCGCAAACAGACAGTACCGTGCTTATTTTGGGAGAGACTGGCACAGGCAAAGAAGTGATTTCAAACTATATCCATAGTCAAAGCCACAGGAACAAAGAACCATTCATCCCCGTTAACTGTGCAGCAATTCCTTATGAATTGATGGAATCGGAATTTTTCGGCTACGAACGAGGCGCTTTTTCGGGTGCTAATGCACGCGGTAAGCCTGGCTTATTTGAAATTGCCAATAATGGTACTCTTTTTTTAGACGAAATAGGAGAATTACCATTGGGATTGCAGTCCAAATTATTGCGAGTATTAGAAAGTGGAGAGTTTAAACGAGTTGGCGGAACCTCTTCACAAAAAACAAACGTTCGTTTGCTTGCAGCTACAAATAAAAACTTACGTGAAATGGTTAAAGAAAAGGTGTTTAGAGAGGATTTATATTACCGCCTAAATGTTATACCTTTAGTACTCCCGCCGCTGCATGAGCGGCCCGAAGATGTTGAAGCACTGGCACAGAGTTTCTTGGAAGAACTCAATCGCAAGTATAACTATAAAAAGAGATTTGCTATAATAACCCTGCAAGCTTTCCGTCAATATGAATGGCCGGGCAATGTTCGGGAATTACGAAACGTTGTCGAACGGTTGGTCATAACCTCCACGGGCGATGAATTATTATTGACTCATGAGCTGTTAAATCCGGGGAATGATGTTGCTACTGAAATGACGGCAGCGGTCACTAACAAGGTAGCTCTTGAATATAACGGGGATCTAAAAAGCCTGCTGAAAGAAGTTGAGCATAATTATGTTAAAAAAGTATTAAAAGAATGTAATGGAAAAATAGCTCAGGCCGCTCGACGCCTGGGTATTCATCGTACACTACTTTATCGAAAATTGGGCAAAGAGAAATAAAATAATACCAGTGAACATGGAAAACAAGAGCAGGCCAAAATGGCCTGTTTCTTTGTAATCTCTGCATACCCAAATCGTAATTTCCAGTCATCATGTATTTTTTCCAGTTACGTATGTTGTTTAACAACTTTGAAATAGCCCCGGAAGCTTCCAATTCCTTCATACGATTGTAGTTAAGTTGTTCGTTGTCAGAAGTGGCTTGCGCCGCATCAAGAGCAAGCTTTTGCTGTTCAATTTGCCGATAAATCTAAGACTCAGTCGTTTCGTTTTTTGCGTATCCGATACTCATAGTGTCTCTTGCTTGATTAATTTTTGCCGTAATTTGGTTAATTTGCGCTTGCAACCTTTCTATAGCTCCGTCATTTTCGGTTGGGCCGACTTGCGCTATAATGCCATTCCAAAAACGCGTACTGCGCGACACATTTATTCAATCCTTTTGCATAGTTTGAAGTGCAATCAGCAGGGTTATAATCTAGCATAAACCACGCTTCCTTTGCCCCATTAGGACCGTCTGTTACTGATTCACTATCAACATAAAGCGTGAAAGTTTCACCATTTCCGAGATTTACCCAGTTCACAGCTTCGGTTACGCTGGACAGTGACAAAACCAGGAGGAATATCAATAAAGATACGCGCCATTTTCTCATCAAAAGCCCCCTCCTTCATTTCAAAGATGCCGACGGGCAATCGCTCGAATGTCATTACTTTGACTGCCAGATGCCGCAAGCATCACTGCCCCAGGTGACTATCGCTCTAAAATGAGTCCCCTTGAGCATGCTAATCCGCTTGGCTCCAAGGTACAACTTCACTGTGCAGACTAATAAAGCCCCACTTGCCATTTAGACATACTGGCGCAAAACCGTCTCTAAAATTTTCGACCTTATCATAGATCGGTTCGATGAATTCTCTCCCAGCTTCATTGACATAGCCCCACTTGCCGTTTAATTCCACTGCGGCTAAGCCGTCGCTGAATCTGTTGTTTTTTTCATAGCGCGGCGCAAGTATCAGACGCCCATACTTGTCGATATAACCCCACTTGCCGTTTAAAGCGACCCAGGCATAACCATTGTAAAAATCCCTTGCCTCATCATAAGCAGGCGGCGTCACTTCCTCGCCGCTTTCATCGATATAGCCCCACTTTCCACCGCGTTTTACTGCCGCCAGCCCTTCATTGAAATTGGCGCAGTCTTCGTAAACAGGCGGAATTATTATCTGTCCGTCAATATCGATAAAGCCCCATTTCCCGGCTATGCTTACAGCCGCCCGGCCTCCGGAAAACACCTTGGCATTATCATATTTATTGTCAATCACCATTCTACCCTTTTTATCCAAAAAACCCCATCTGCCGTTCTTCTGAACCATGATGCGTCCGTCACTGATAGAGTAAAGATCGTCATATCTCACGGCAATTATTTCCCGGCCAGAGCGGTCGATATAGCCCCACTTGCCGTTCCGGTTGACCTGCGCCATCCCTTCCCTGAACACTCCGACTTTATCATAAAGCTGCTTGGTTATTTCCTGGCCGGATTTATCAATAAAACCCCATTTGCCGTTCTGTTTAACCGCAACAAAGCCTCCAAAGAACCCCCACTGAGAAACTTCATCGTATTTAGGCCCCACAATCACCTGTCCATGGGGGTCGACGATGCCCCACTTGCCGTTCTGCTTCACAGGGCCGGAGCCATTAAACAGTATGCCGGCGTCTTCATAGACCAGCGGCACCACTTCCCTGCCAGTTTTATCTATATAACCGTATTTATCTCCCACTCTGACATAAGATAAGCCTTCACTGAAGTAACTGACATAGTCATATTTAAAATCGACAATCTCTTGGCCATCCTTGCCAATAAAGCCCCACTTGCCATTTTTTTTCGCATACGCCATACCTTCATAAAAACCCCAGGTAAAATCATACACCGGCGCAATGACCATTTTGCCTGTGCTGTCAACATAACCATACTTGCCGTTCACGCTTACCACCGCACGATCTTCGCTGAATTCCAGCGCCAAATCATACTTTAAACCGGCCTCCCCGGCTAAGGCGGATGACAAAAAAACGGTCATCAGCAGTAAAACTGCTAAAAGAACGCCCCTTATACGCTGCATATATATCACCCCTAAATTTTTCATCATATTTCTGTCTGGTATGAATACCAATAAGTAATATTTCTTTATCAGTAAATACATCCCTGCACCGACGAAGACGAGTTTATTAAAATTATCAGAATTTTATAATGTCGGGTAGACTATGTTTAAACATTACCGAATCTTCAGTACTAACAATCTGACCTAACAACACTTTGTCCTGCTAATACAACTTAAGACGAATAAACAGTTTTACATTCCCATGGGTTCTCCTAACCAGCAATTCGAATCCAGCTTTATGATCCAGCAGCCAATCAAGATAAAACAAGCCCTCATTGATAACATTTTCAGTACTTGTTCATAAGCGTAAAACAAGATGGTGGATAAATAAACCTCCAAGTTCGTGTTTTTATTTTACACCAACCCGGAGGTTTACACTAAATTCAGGATAGACTCGAAGAATGCGCGCCACACTTGGAAATCTTTCTCCTTCTAGCTTGAAGATTTATTGGGTCTCCTTTTGATGAGCAACAATTTTTCCATATCTGCAAATAGGGAAGTATCTTTTAATTCAAACATCATCCATTTTCCGTCATGGTATGTCCTTGTTTCGTCATAGATTTTTTGCACTTCAAAGGAATAATTTTGCTTATTAGCCTCAAATTTTATCCGTTCATCTCTCCCTAAAATAACCATACAACCAATGCAATTATCTTTCGCATATAATGCACAAAGCGTTTTTCCACCTCTACGATATTTGTATTCATATTTCCATGCTTTACCGCCGGTATTCCATACATGTTCCATGTCATATTTTTGCTCAATCATGTCACATAATGCCGTCCATGTTTCAAATAATGGTTTCCCAATTAAAGCAATCAAATCCTTGCTTGTGGGTACTTTATCCAGCATTTCTTACCTCCTTTTTAATTACTATGCATGTTCATACTTCACAGTTACTAATTCATGTGTCTTTCCGAAAATCGCCGATAAACGTTAAGCAAACACTCATCAAGGATCGATAACGCTTTTTCCTTTATTTCTTCCGGGACATCATACGCTGCCTCAGCTATGCTGCCGGTGATTGCAGCAAGGGTGTCACTATCGCCGCCAAGGGAAATTGCATTTCGTATCGCGTCCTCGAAATCAACGCTTTCCAGAAAAGCGGTTATCGCTTCCGGTACCGTTTCCTGACAACGCTCGTTAAAGTGATAGTTCACTCGTATTTCATCCAAAGTACGACTCAAATCATAGCCGTGTTTTTTCTCAATATACGCCTTTATTTCATCCTTTGTTTTGCCTTTTCGAGCCAGAAAAATGGCGGCTGCAGTTGCTTGCGCGCCCTTAATTCCTTCCGGGTGATCGTGTGTTACAGCCGCAGAGATTTCAGCATAGTGTTCGACTTCGGAAAGAGTATCGAACATCCACGCCACTGACGAAACTCTCATGGCCGATCCATTGCCCCAACTGTTATACGGCTGAGTATCCTCTGAAAACAGCCAACTGCCAAAACGCCCGCCATAACCTGCGTTTGGATATTTACGGCCATATTTTTTCATGGCTTGTATGAAAGAATCAGCACTTCCGCCATTCATCAATCCTTCCGACACTGCCAAGGTCATCACGGAATCATCTGTAAACGCGCATCTCGGGCTAAAAAGAGGAAAGTCTTTTGTTTTGATATTATTCCACTCGTAAACCGAGCCGATGATATCACCAACGATTGCACCTAACATATTATCGCTTCCCTCCGCGTTTTTTGAAATCCTCGTCAATGCGGTCCTTCCAGTTTTCCGATATAGCGCGGCTGGCACGCAAGCAACTCACGGTTTCACTGATCACTTCATAATTAAGCAATGTGCCCTCGCTGTCTGCATTATAATTCGTCGCCCTATTTTCACCGATTCCAAAACGCTCTGCCGTAGCAACAGCGTCAATGTTTGCGCCAAGGAATATAAACTCCCAGCCATATTTGTTTTTTTGATGCTCGATCATCCTGCGCACTTTTCCATAGCTGAATTCTTGGCTGGCGTTTTCCATGCCGTCGGTTGTTATTACAACCATTACATGCTCGGCACGTTCGTCTTCAGCTGTGTGCTTTTGGACATTTCCGATCTTGTTGATAGTTTTTCCGACAGCGTCCAAAAGGGCCGTACTGCCTCTGACAAAATACTCTGTTTCTGTGATAGGTGCTATTCCTTTCAGGTTGATCCGATCATGAAGCAATTCAAATTGGTCATCGAACAGCACGGTAGTGATTACTGCCTCGCCTGGTTCTTTTTTCTGTTTTGCCAGCATGGCGTTATAGCCGCCGATCGTGTCACTTTCAAGACCACTCATTGAACCGCTTCTGTCCAGAATAAATACCAGTTCCGTTACATCTTTTTTCATCCTGTTACCCTCCAATCATTTCTTTGTGATTTAAGGATAACATTTTGAATTTGCAGGTTGGTCGCATGGCAAGCGACAAATTGTTGTATCCTCAATAAAGTTATGTCCCCAGAGTATTTTGATCAAAAGCAAACAAGGCTTTGTTTATCTCGAAAATATTATAATTGCCATTCTCAATAAAATACTGGATGACGATATCAAATTTACTGCTGTGAGAAAGGGCAAAACCGGATTTAAGCAACAAGTCTTTGGTTTCATCAAGATTTAATTTCAATGCAATGGCAAAAGCGATGGCAGTCGGTTTGCTCGGTTTGTAATTGATATCATTCCGGATTTTCGAAAACAACTTTCGGTCTATATTGGCTCTTTTATAGGTTTCCGCATCGGTCAACCCTTTTTCGTCGATCAAACGCAGTAACCTCTGTGAGAAAGTTTCATCCAGCTGCTTTACTATATCATCAAGACTTCGTTTCTGTTTTTTTGCAATCGCCGGAGCTTCCATTGAGAAAAGCTCAGCGTCAGTGAAATAGCTTTCACTAAGTTGGCGTTCTTGTGCAAATCTGTCTCTACGATCAAATGTCCGTTCCTCTATGTACTTATCGTCAATATATTGTGTAATGGATGAAAACAGCTTCTCGGTCAGCATAAATGCCGCTTTATCGTACACAACAAGAAAGACGGTCATCTCATTACTTAACAGAAACTCTCCGATCACCGAAATTGCAGTTTGCAATGCTTTATCCTTGGGATATCCAAAGGCACCTGAGGATATCAACGGAAATGCGACGCTCTCCAGATGGTACTCTTTCGCTAAGGCAAGCGAATTCTTGTAACAATCGGCCAGCAGCTTATCCTCGTTGCTTTTACCGTCGTGCCAAACTGGGCCAACAGTGTGGATTACATACTTTGCCGGCAGTTTGTAGCCCTTGGTTATTTTTGCTTGTCCGGCTTTACAGCCGCCAAGAGTACGGCACTCAGCAAGCAGTTCCGATCCTGCGGCACGATGGATTGCTCCATCAACCCCTCCGCCGCCAAGCAAGGAAGAATTTGCCGCATTGACAACCGCGTCTGCATGAACTTTCGTTATATCATTACGGATTATTTCAAGTGGCATAAATCCATCTCCTTTTCTTCCTCTGAGACATCAACCTTTCGTTTATTTGACTCTATGATCCATTATAACCCCGAATTTACATGATTATCCAAGCTTTTTTCATCGCCAATTGTAAAATCCCCATATTGATATAAGCAGATAGATGAAACAAAGACTGGACTGTGCGTATTCATTAATTTTGAGATTATGCCAAGTCCAATAAACATTCGTTACAATGTACAACACAAAACACCAGACAACTTGATTTGCATTCATTGCAGTTGCGATTATCCCTAACAATGACATAATCCACGGCATTAATCTTCCTCCTTCACTTTATCTAAAAGAATATTGGTTTATTCGGACCAGGTTTCGGGCGGTTTAAATAACGGCTTTTCGGAATTTGATACTTAATAATTTTCTGCAGACTGGTACCGTTGATGTCATCCAGCTCAGCATAGACTTTCAAATCTTTCACCCTTTTCCATAAACACAAAGAGGCCTTTTCAATTATGTCCTGTTCAGACGGTTCTTTTTTCACACGCACACCAATCGTATAGTTAATAAAATAAACTTCTTTCGCTAACCAATGAGCACGAGATAACCGAGCGGGGATATCAAGCCGTGCAGTCATATTCTGTCTCTTTATAATTGCTTCTAATTGTTCATTACAAGCATTGGTGGCTGCCACTGCATCCTCCGCGTCTGCATTTAGTATTAACGTAAAATAAACATTGCAGTACCCTGTTCCAAGGTCGTGAATATATCCTTGTTCATGCTTTGGTTTCCGTTTTTCCTTATCAAAACTCTTAATCAGCGCATGCGCCGATATAGGCGGCAAGCAAGTTAGTTCAGGATCACATATATCTTTAAACGCTTCAAAAACCTTGCGTGCGCTCAATTCCAGGGCTTCATCTTCAGTGCCAGCTTCAACAGGCACGATTACGGTTTCACCGTCACCACCGATATACCATGTCATATCGGTTCCTGCAATTCGCTTTTCAATTTCGTCCGCAATATTCAAGCTTTTATCAGAAAGAGTAATCCAATATTCTTTCTTAAACAATGCCATTTTCTAATCCCCCCGTATTTTTATATGTTGACTGTACAATCGCTCATTTTAAGGCATAACAAAAACCCCCTTCAGAAGAAGAGGCCACTGAAAAACTTGTGGTGTTGACGGCAAGCTCAAAGATCAAGAACCAGA
>CAYUNV010000061.1:0-3550 GCA_964446265.1 uncultured Negativicutes bacterium
TAAGTTGGGAAATGAAACAGAAATAATTAACTACAATAGAAATTATAAAACCATTAATAGAGTGGATCATAGGACTAGATTAATTAATTATATTGTAAAAGTTTTTGATATGTTCAACAAAGAAGATAATAATATATTACTTGATAGAATTAATAAGTTCAGAAACAATTTTTTACGCATTAATAAAAAAGTATACAATACAATCGATGATTTGAAGAAAGTTCCACCTATATACGATGCCTATGTTACGGGTAGCGACCAAGTATGGAATCCTTATACATTCTTTTTAGAAGCATATTTTTTAACTTTTGCACCTGAAACAGCTAAAAGGATTGCATACGCACCAAGTATAGGAGTATCTCAAATTGATGATATTAAAAAAAATGTGATGAAAGAATACTTAACTCATATCGATTATTTGTCATGTAGAGAAGAAAAAGGTACTGAAATTTTAACTGAGCTTACTGGAAGAAATGTTATTAATGTATTAGATCCTACACTTCTTCTATCTCCTGAAGAATGGAATAAGATTGCTATTTCTACTAAATCCAACAAACCTTACTTATTGTGTTATTTTTTGGGTAGCTTAAAGTATGGCAGAAAAATAGCGAAGGAGGTTGCAATGGCAAAAAAACTTGACATAAAATTGATTCCAGCCTCGATCGCAGATAAGTTACCTTCATCCAATAAATTGATTGGTGTTGGTCCTCGTGAATTTTTGGGATTATTTAGAGATGCCAGTTTCATATGCACAGACTCTTTCCATGGTACTGCTTTTGCAATTAATTATAATAAACCTTTCCTGTCATTTAAACGGCGTGATTATAAAGATTTATTATCGAACGCATCAAGACTTGAAAGTATTGTGCATATTCTAAATTTACAAAAACGATTATTATCACCTGAGGATGAATGGAAAGCAGAATATTTAACGATGGATTTTAGTGAAGCCAATATCAAGCTTCAGAATGAAAGAGAGAAATCCTTAAAATACCTAACAGAAGCATTGCGGTAGTGAATCATATTGGCTTTTAAGGACAGCAAGAGCTATAGAGGGGTTGAATTTTATGTCACGTATTAAATCAAAAATTAATGTAATAGGTCTTGGGTACATTGGTCTACCAACGGCTTTAATGTTTGCTTCACATGGAGTAGATGTTGTAGGGACAGATTATAATAAAGAACTAGTATCCATGTTAAATTCAGGACAAACTACTTTTACAGAGGATGGATTAGATATATTATTGGAAGATGCGTTAGCGTGCGGCATTAATTTTTCAACTGCATATATTTCCACGGAAATTTATGTAGTTGCCGTTCCTACACCATACGATAAGGCTAGTAAAAAAATTGATGCAAGTTATGTAATAAAAGCTGTAGAAAATATAATGTCAGTATGTCCTAAAGAAGCAATTATAGTAATCGAATCTACTATTTCTCCTGGAACAATAGATAAATTTATTCGTCCCATAATTGAAATGAATGGTTTTGTTGTTGGCAGAGATCTCAATCTCGTTCATGCACCAGAACGTATTATCCCTGGGAATATGGTTTATGAATTAAAGAATAATTCGCGTACAATCGGTGTAGATAGCAAAAGTGTAGGAGAAAAAATAAAAAAATTGTATAAATCATTCTGCAATGGTGAGATAGTTATAACTGATATTAGAACTGCAGAGATGACAAAAGTAGTTGAAAATACTTATAGGGATATAAATATAGCTTTTGCTAATGAACTTGCCAAAATATGTCGCTCAGATAATATGAATGTTTACGAAATTATTCGCATTGCCAATATGCATCCACGCGTAAATATACTTCAACCTGGGCCTGGAGTTGGTGGACATTGTATATCAGTCGATCCTTGGTTTCTAGTGGGTGACTATCCAGGCCTTGCTAATATTATATTAGCGGCTAGAAAGATTAATGATTCAATGCCATCATTTGTGCTTGAAAGAGTATATAGCATTATGAAGGAAAATGGGATTAAAAATTTAAACAGAATTGGAATATATGGGTTGACTTATAAAGAGAATGTAGATGATATAAGAGAAAGTCCATCCATACAGTTGCTAGAAATAATGAGCAAGCATTTAGCTCCTACGCTCAAATCCTACGACCCATATGTGAAAGATAACCTATATCCAGACCAATACCATGACTTTGATGATTTTTTGCAAGATATAGACATTATTGTAATTATGGTAGCGCATGATGAAATCAAAATCATATTGGATACTCGCAATGTGTGTGATTTTGAACACTCATATAAATTGTAATCTAATATGGATTGGCAACAGCAAACTAGACAATTTTCTTAAGGAACTTGTATTTAAATTCCACTGGACTAAGGGAGCCTAAAGTTGAACGAATTCTTTTCTCATTGAACCATTTAACATACGAAGCCAGTTCTTTTCGCAAATCGACTATCGTCGCAAATTGTCGGTCTCGCACAAATTCTGTTTTAATCACTTCGTTGATCAGTTGGTTTTTAATTCATTAACACGATCCGTATGAAAGCTGGATATCAAACAAATTACCGTTCACCTTGGAAAAGAATTGGTGAATAATCCGGGACACTTCTGCCATCAAGTCCGGAAGTTGATGCCAATCGTTTCGGACAAATGTGCCAAGCAATCCGCCACAGTTCCAATAACGATATAATGAATTATTATATCGTTTATCGATGTAATTTCATTGTGAAGTAAGCAGTTGTATAATCTAATATCTAAAAAGTCTTATAGTTGTAAAGATTTTTGATCAAGATAGGAAGATTCATTCAGTGGTTCCGTTCCGGAACCACTGGCACCACCCGTCCGGAATCGGTGGAACCATCGATCCGGACAGGGTAGTCTTATCAACCGGAATATTCAGATTGGCAAACCAGCCTTGCTTCTTTAGCTGGTTCACAGCTATTGAGTAATATGGGTTGTTTTGAGCCACGAGTCCGGTCAAAGTGAGCCAGAGAATTCTTACTTGCTTTTTGTATCTGGCTCAGTAAACAGTAATTAAGCAAAAAGTAAGGTGGCTCATGTCTTCTGGTGAATATTTTGGTGCAATAATACTACTTTAACGGCAAAAAGAAACAGCTTTGTTTTATCGGACGCAGAGCCATATAATAAATGACTCTGTATCCGATAAAATGCATTTGTCAAAAAGTATTGTTGTCTTCAGAGTGCTGGTTTTTTACACCATGGCGTTCATACATAGATTCTTTACCGTTGGTCAATTGTACAAGATTTTTATTGAAAGTGGCTCAATATTACGAGTGTTTTGCTGACAATGGTTAACTTTTATTTTAGAGTCTATAGTATAGTCTATAGACGAGATAAAAGATCAGTTCATAGGAGATAAACATTGAAAAAAATATTTCCCCAAATTAAACAAGATAAATTTATTAGAGCCCTTACGCTAATAGTTGGTGGGACTGTACTTGCACAAATACTTAATTTTTTTCTTCAACCAATAATTAGCAGATTGTATTTGCCAGAGGATTTTGGTACATTTGCTTTATTCACATCAAGTGTATCAATCTTATGTTCGGTTGTAA
>CAYUNV010000061.1:3623-4440 GCA_964446265.1 uncultured Negativicutes bacterium
TTATATTTCTTCTGGAATATCATTAATATTATTTATATTAATGATTTTTATTAAAAATCTCATTATGGAAAGAATGCATATTATTCACGGTGATTGGTTGTATTTGCTGCCATTTAACTTATTGATAACAGGTATTTATGCAAGTACATCAGCATATAATTATCGATTAAAGAAACATAAGAATATTGCATCCTCAAACGTTTTGAGAGTGGCTGCGCTAGGTTTTTTTCAAATTGGTCTCTATTTCACGGGGATAGGATATTTAGGGCTCGTTGTTGGTAACATTTTAAGTCTATTATTTGGTGGGGCAAAATTATTAAGTAATGTATTACATTCGAAGCCAAATATTAGAAATGCGAATCTAAGTAGAGTGATAGGTACCTTGAAAAAATTCAAAGAATTTCCAATATATCAATTACCGTCATCGTTTGTGAATCACTTCACAGCTGAAGCCATTACTTTTATCGTATTAGTTCTTTATACTACAAGTACACTTGGAATTTATGCACTTGTCAATCGAATATTATCTTTACCGATAACAGTTGTAAGTGATTCTGCAAGGCAACTTTGTATTTCTAGGATGGTAGAAGATGGATACGAAACTGAAAAATTGAAAAAATTTTACAAAAGACTTATTCTTTTGCTGGGGATAGGAATTGTGTTTCCGTTTTCTGTATTGATTTTTAAGGGCGAAATAATATTTACAATCATTTTTGGACCAGCTTGGGTTGGGGCTGGCGAGTATATCAGAGCAATGGCTTTATTGTTTGTGATTCGATTTATTGTGTATCCAATAAGTGGGGTTGCAATCATTCTA
>CAYUNV010000061.1:4450-4718 GCA_964446265.1 uncultured Negativicutes bacterium
AAAAAAACAAAGAATTATTTTGTTCTTCCAAATAGCGTTAATTGTAACTGTTCTTATTTCAGCAATAACAGCAGATTTTTTGCGACTGCAAATAACGCAATATTTATTACTACAATCAACATTAATGTCAATTGTGTACATTATACAAGGCATTTATTGTTACCATTTGATTGGTGATGATTACTACAAGGAATTTTTTGTTAAAATTTAGAACATATTAATAATTTATGGAAATAAATAAGACCAATCCCTTAAATCCTTACTAATC
>CAYUNV010000061.1:4728-14819 GCA_964446265.1 uncultured Negativicutes bacterium
ATATTGCAGGAATGGTGTCTGGATATTTCAGAGTTCTTGGCCGGATGTCATAAGAACGACGGTCTGAATTGGCAAGAATAATCAGACTGAATCCTCTATAATGCAAACATCTTGATTCTGCTTTTCCAGAAGTAGAGGTATGAGGTGATGGCCTCAAAATGAATAATCTGGATCACTTTTGCTATCGAGTCCGGAATTTGGCGCCAACCGTTCCGAGCAATCTGCCACAGTGCCAATAACTATATAATGAATAAACATGTCGTTGCTCGATACAATTTCATTACGAAGTAAGAAGTTGTATGATCTAATATTTTAAAAGTCTTATGGTTGTAGAGATTGGTGATCAAGAGAGGAAGATTAATTCAGTGGTTCCAGAACGGAACCACTGGCACCACCTGTCCGAAATGGGTGGAACCATCTATCTGGACAGGGTGCTCTTATCGACTGGAATATTCACAAAGATCGTCAGTAGATAATTTGCAAGGCATAATTGAATACCCATTTTAATCAGAGTACAATTTGATCAACTGACGAGTGTCTTAATCATTTCGGCTTACGTCCAGATGCGTCAGAATATGCATAAAAATACGGATAAGAAATAACAAAGTGTGTATGAAATCCATTTAGAAGGAGATACTGATATGATATGCAAGGAAGAATCACAAAGACTTAGCATTCTTCGATTTCCACTTATTGTTGGTGTTGTGTTTATACACGCATATGCGACAAATATTGGTTTGAGTGGTGGATCAATTGGGATAGTGCAGAACAACTTCATTACAGACTTCATCCGAAATGTAATTTCTCAAGGCTTCGCAAGGACAGCAGTGCCATTATTTTTTTTAATGTCTGGATATTTTTTTTTCCTTGATTTTGATCCTTCAATAAAAATGTATTTTAAAAAAATAAAAGATAGAATAAGAACTTTACTGATACCTTTTTTATTATGGAATTGTGCTACACTATTTTTAATTTCAATAGCACAAGTAATTCCCGCAACCCAATCTTTTTTCTCGGGAGTAAATTCTCAAATCGCAAGCTACACCGTTTTTGAATATATTAGAAATATTTTTGGTCTTGGAAAAGAACCCATTGCTGGTCACTTTTGGTTTATTAGAGATCTTATGTTAATAGTGTTGTTAACTCCAATCATCAACTTTGTAAGCACACGTATTCCAATTTTATATTCAATAATTTTATTTGGTTGTTGGATATTAAACTATTGGCCTGTTTATGCTCCATCAACATCTGCCGTTTTGTTTTTTTCTATAGGTGCGATGTTCGCGATACATAACAAGAGCCTTTTTGTTTTTGATAAACATGGGATAGTTATTACTGCAATTTACGTTCCCATCGTCATAATTGGTGCATTGTTAAATCAGGAGCTCTTTGCGCCGACCTTACACAAAATTGGAATTGTTTTTGGCATAATTTCTATGTTGTTTTTAACTAAGTTGGCTATTATATCACACTATTTGAAAAACATGCTCTTGTCACTTAGTGAAACAAGTTTTTTTGTATTTGCGGCTCATTACACATTAATAATTGCTATACAGAAGTTGGCATATAAGGTATTAATGCCACAATCTTGGATGTCAATACTTACTTTGTATTTTAGTCTCCCTATTTTTGTGATAATTTTGCTAGTATTTGTTTATCATATTCTATCAAGGAAAGCACCAGGTTTTATAGGGATTCTTACGGGAGGTCGAATTGT
This sequence comes from uncultured Negativicutes bacterium, assembly GCA_964446265.1. Classification (GTDB taxonomy): domain Bacteria; phylum Bacillota; class Negativicutes; order CTSoil-072; family CTSoil-072; genus CTSoil-072. Next base: position 6,446 of record CAYUNV010000061.1, read on the forward strand.
AAAATTCAAACAAAATTAGTTATGAGAATATGAGTAGAGCTAAGATAAAGGTGATAAGTTTCGAGATTTATTGTCTTCCGTGACTTTTTGTCGTATAATTCTGGACCAGTTGGAATAGAGGTTGGAATTTGTATACTGTGAAAATATAGGTTGGTAGGAGGTAATGTATAGTAATGTTTTCTGATAAAACGTTATTAATAACAGGTGGTACAGGATCTTTTGGAAATGCTGTACTCGAACGTTTTTTAAAAACAGACATTCAAGAAATCCGGATATTTTCCCGTGATGAGAAAAAACAAGATGATATGAGAAAGTTATACAAGAATGATAAAGTAAAATTTTATATTGGAGATGTTAGAGATTTACAGTCAATTAAGAACGCTATACACGAAGTTGATTATATTTTCCATGCTGCCGCATTAAAGCAAGTTCCTTCTTGCGAATTTTTCCCCCTAGAAGCAGTAAAAACAAATGTCTTGGGAACGGACAATGTCCTAACTGCCGCCATAGAATGTGGGGTGAAGAAAGTGATTTGCCTGTCCACGGATAAAGCGGCTTATCCAATTAATGCTATGGGAATATCTAAGGCAATGATGGAAAAGGTGTTTGTGGCCAAAGCAAAAAAGGTGGATCCAGAAAAGACGCTAATTTGCGGCACACGGTACGGTAACGTGATGGCTTCTCGGGGATCTGTGATACCATTGTTTATTGATCAAATTAAAAGAGGCCAGCCTATGACTGTAACTGATCCAAATATGACTCGATTTTTAATGAGTCTTGCTGAAGCAGTAGAACTTGTCGTATTTGCATTTGAACAGGCTCAGGCAGGGGATATTATGGTGCAAAAGTCACCAGCGTCGACAATCGGTGAATTAGCTCAAGCGATTAAAGAACTTTTTGAAGCGGATAATGAAATTAAAATTATAGGTACTCGACATGGAGAAAAGATATATGAAACTTTATTGACAAGGGAAGAACATATAGTTGCCATTGATATGGGGGATTTTTATCGAGTGCCTGCAGATACGAGAGATTTGAATTATGATAAATATTTTTTTGAAGGAGATCAAGGATTATCTTTTTCACAAGAATACAATTCTAATAATACCCAGCGTTTAAATGTTGCACAAATTAAAGAAAAATTATTGACTTTGGATTACGTTCGCAAAGAACTGAAAAATTGGAGACGGAAAAAATGAAAATATTGGTGACCGGTGCGCAAGGGTTTATTGCGAAGAATTTGATTGAAGAACTTAAAACCCAAGGATATGTAGATATTCTGGAATATTCTAGGACAGATAATCTTTCCATCCTCTCTGATTATTGCAAGGAAGCTGCATTTGTTTTTCATCTTGCTGGTGTTAATCGACCGAAAGACCAAGAGGACTACATAAAAGGAAATATTAATTTCACAGCAACTTTACTCGATATGTTGAAGAAACATAATAATATATGTCCGATTATGAGTGCATCCTCCATTCAGGTATCTATAGATAATCTATATGGAAAAAGTAAGAAGAGTGGAGAAAATTTGTTATTCAACTACGCGAAAACAACAGGGGCAAAAGTCCTTATATATAGATTTCCCAACGTGTTTGGCAAATGGTGCAGACCTAATTATAATAGCGCATTAGCAACATTCTGCCATAATGTTGCTAATGATTTGCCGATTGTCGTGAATGATCGCAACACATCTATGACATTGGTTTATATAGACGATGTAGTCCAAGAACTGATGAACGCCTTGCAAGGCAATGAACATCGCAATGGCGATGTTTGTGAAGTTTTCGAAGTTTACTCAATAACACTTGGAGAGATCGTTGATCTAATTTACTCTTTCAAGGACAGCCGTGAAAAACGGTCTATCCCATGCATGATTGATGCATTTACTAAAAAGTTATACAGCACTTATTTAAGTTATCTGCCGGCTAACCAATTTTCTTATCCACTAAAAATGAATATGGATAATAGAGGATCTTTCACAGAATTTATAAAAACTCCAGATAGAGGACAAGTATCTGTAAATATTTCTAAACCGGGAATTATAAAAGGGAATCATTGGCATCATACCAAGAATGAAAAATTTCTTGTAGTTAGTGGAAACGGCGTTATACGTTTCCGCAAGGTCGGTTCTGATGAAATAAGTTCTTATTATGTGAGTGGCGAAAAACTCGAGGTTGTTGATATTCCTCCAGGGTATACTCATAATATTGAAAACCTTGGAGACACCGATCTGGTGACGATTATGTGGGCGAACGAATCGTTTGATCCCAATAAACCGGACACCTATTTCTTGGAGGTATAACATGGCAAACCGTTTAAAGCTCATGACTATTCTCGGGACAAGACCGGAAATTATTCGTCTTTCGGAAGTGATCAAAAAATGCGATATTTATTTTGATCATGTGTTGGTTCATACTGGTCAGAATTGGGATTATACTCTTAACCAAATCTTTTTTGAAGATTTAGGGTTGCGGGAACCGGATCATTATTTGGAAACTGTAGGAAAAGATCTGGGAGAAACGATTGGTAATATTATTGCCAAAAGCTATCAAATTCTTGCAGAAGTAAGACCGGATGCTCTTTTGATATTGGGCGATACCAATTCTGCGTTGTCTGCGATTTCAGCGAAAAGACTCAAAATACCGATTTTTCATATGGAAGCCGGAAATCGGTGTTTTGATGAAAATTTGCCGGAAGAGACAAATCGGAGAATTGTAGATCATATTTCAGATGTAAACTTGTGTTATAGTGAACATGCTAGGCGCTATTTGAATTATGAAGGCGTTGCTAAAGAAAGAACTTATGTGACGGGATCACCAATGGCAGAAGTGTTGACAGCAAATATTATTAAGATCGAAAATAGCAATGTTTTAAAACAAATGGATTTAGAGAAGGGAAGATATATTTTACTTTCTGCGCATCGTGAAGAAAACATTGATATCGAACCCAATTTTTTTGCCTTAATGAATGCAGTTAATGCAATGGCAGAAAAGTATGATATGCCGATTATATACAGTACGCATCCGCGCAGTGCAAAATTCATTGAGCAGCGTGGTTTTAAATTTCATCCTCATGTAAGAAGCTTAAAACCATTTGGATTTTCGGATTACAATCACCTGCAGGTGAATGCTTTTTGTGTAGTATCAGATAGTGGTACGATTCCGGAAGAAGCATCCTATTTCAAATTCCCTGCAGTATGTGTGAGAACTAGTACAGAACGTCCTGAAGCCTTGGATAAAGGGAATTTTATCATCGGGAGCATAACAACGGAACAGGTGTTGCAAGCTGTAGATATGGCTGTAGCAATGTTCGGAAATGGTGATCTGGGGATTACTACGCCAGATTATTCAGATGAAAATGTAAGCGTGAAAGTAGTCAAAATCATTCAGAGTTATACCGGAATAGTGAACAAAATGGTTTGGAAAAAATGACGTAATAATCAACTGCTTCACATAGGAATTTTACCTACTTTATCGTAACTCCATATAATTTTTAAAGGAATTATAGCGTTGGGAAAGAGTTATGAACATGAAAATCAGTACCATATTTTCTTTGCTTCTTGTCTCGCTCTGGTTAATCTTGATTTTTTTCCTGTCTTCTCAACCGGCTACGCAATCCAATCAATCTAGTCTGAGGGTAACAGAAATGATTGTCACAACCGTTGCAAAAGTAATTGTTCCAGAAATAGGTACTCAGCAATTGGAGCAGATTGTATATCAGTTCAACAATCTGGTACGCAAGTTGGCACATGGTGGATTGTTTTTTGTGCTGGGGATATTGTTGGTCTGCGCGTTGGTGAAAATGGGAATTAAGGATCCCAAGACATATTTTCTTGCCTTCTTATTTTGTCTGTTGTATTCTGGTAGTGATGAATTGCATCAGCTCTTCGTGCCTGGACGCAGCGGGCAGTTGACGGATATCGTCATTGATGTCAGTGGAGCGGCAGTGGGCATAGGAATATACTGGTTATATTGGCGAAAGAAAAATCATAAAAGGAAAGAAGGGTTTGGTGGATGACAACGGGCTACCGGGATAAATTCCCTAGTTTTGACGGGACGAACGATTGGTTTTGCGACAAATCTGGAGTATGTAATAAGTTGGAAGAGAGGGCGCAGCGCAAAGCGCAGTTAAAGCAGGAAGAGGCGGCTGAGATTGTATCGGTTGTCCGCAAGGAAGCCCGGTGTTAAGTCCATTTGGTTGTGACCGGGGAAAGTGCAGGCGAGGTCCATGTTGCTGTACATCATAAAAGCATTATATAGTTTTGTTCTTCCGCCCGGCTGCTTTGTGGTCGGGCTTCTTTGGGTTTCTCGGCGTCTTCAACGTCGAGGTGGTTCCGGGGCTGGAGCAGTGTTTTGTCTGGCCTTGCTGTTATATGCTCTGTCGACGAGCTTGGTCAGCGGTTGGCTGATCGGTTCGTTGGAGGATCGCTACACGGTGCCGGCGAATTTCGCGGAGCGGGATGTAATTCTTCTCTTGGGCGGTGGTTCCACGCATGGAACGCCGGATTTGGATGGTTCCGGCCAATTGGGCGGCAGTTCGGCCAACCGGACCCTGATGGCGGCGCGGCTGTCATTGAAATACAATCTGCCGGTCTTGTACACGGGCGGTGAATTGTATGAAGGTTTTGGCGATGAGGCGGCGATTGTGAAGCGAACCCTTCTGGATCTTGGTGTACCCGAGTCGCATATTTTGTTGGAACGAAAGAGCCTGAACACCCAACAGAGTGCGGTATTATGCAAGCCGATTTTGGCAGAAAACGGCTTTACACGGCCGGTGATTGTGACATCGGCGTATCATATGGAGCGGTCGATGCAGATTTTCCAGAGTGTCGGGATTGTTGCGGAAGCCTGTCCGGCCGATTTCAAAACGAATGCGGATCGCCAGTTTGCTTGGCATAGGCTGTTGCCGGCAGCCGGGAACTTGTCTTTTTCGGCGACGGCTATCCGTGAATATTTAGGCATATTGGCGTTATATACTGCCTACACAAAAATATAATTGAGAGAATTTTCGAAAAAAATAATGACAAGCCCCCTTCTTTATCACATAATAGAAGTAAGCCTGACAGTAAGATGGCCTGCAAAGAAAAGAAGGGGGTATTTGTTTTATGACAAAACGATGGTTTATTGTTACCCTGGCTTGTTTGTTGGTGATCTTGGGAATGGGAACGGCGCTGGCGGCAACGCCGGATCAGCCGATGACGCATCAGCTAAAACAGGGTATGATGGCTGGCGAGCACCAACCAATGATGGGACAGTCCAATCCGTGCATGCCGGAAGGTCAGCAGCCTATGATGATGACGGATATGATGAAGATGATGCAGGAACGACATCTCTGTCCGATGATGGTGGCTAAGATGGACGATATTCTAAAAGCGGCGCCGGATCGGGCCTATTACCGAGTAGGAATTGAAGACCTGAAATCGATTTACGACTCTCAGACTCCGGGATTGTTGATCCTGGATGTACGGCCGCAACCCATGTACGAGGCCGGTCATATCCCCGGTTCATTGAGCATTCCGCTGCCGACCTTGCTGGACAAGTTATCGCTCATTCACCCAGATACGGTTGTGTACGTGGTCTGTGCGGTGGACAGCAATGCCACGTTCGCAGCCTATACGCTGCAGATGCTCGGTTATGATGCCTACATGGTTCCCGGTGGAGTCCCCGCTTGGAAAGACAAGGCCTATCCGTTGACGACGGAAACGGGGCCGGTACAGATGCCGCAAATGACAATGATGGAACATCAGCATCAACATTAAACCATCATGGTATGAACCAACGCTTCGACGTTGATCTCATTAACAGCCTGTAAGACTTCGTCAACAGGCTGTAGAATTCGAAATAAATTCGCTCTAAGGGTTCGTGCGGACTACACTCCTTCGAACCCAAGGCTCATTCACACTTGACCTCAGCTTATGGTTCATATCATGATACGAGCCTAGCCAGGACAATGTAAAGAGAAAATTAAAATAGCCGGATATCTTCTGAGTGCTCAGGACAGCCTGGGCTTGGAGGGTATTCGGCTCTTTGTCTGCCACTTGAGCAGGAAAAACGGCATAAAATCGCGAAAACTGTAACAACGAACGTACGGGAGGTTGGACATGACGATACAATTTGGTACCGATGGCTGGCGGGGGATTATCAGCGAAGACTATACCTTCAGCAATGTGCGGCTGGTGGCGGCGGCCTTTGCCGATTATATCTTGGACCGAGGTGAGGCAGAGAAAGGCTTAGTGATCGGCTATGATGCCCGCTTCTTATCCAGGCAGTATGCGGAAAGCTGTGCGGCGGTCATCCAGGCCATGGGCGTGAAGGTGTGGCTGTCGGACAGCATTCTGCCGACACCGGCATTGACCTGGCAGGTGCTGGACAAGCAGGCAGCAGGCGGCATCGTGATTACGGCCAGCCACAATCCGCCGGAATACAACGGTTTGAAATTCAAGGCATCGTTTGGCGGTTCGGCTTCGCCGGAGATCATGGCGGAATTGCAGACCTATGTGGACAAACGGGAAGCGTCGGGGATACCGGTGCTGGCGCCGGTAAACAGCGGGCCGATTGAGCTGTTTTCAGCCCAGGAAGCGTATCTCAACCATGTACGGGCCATGCTGGATGCGGATATGTTGAAGACAATGCGGGGCAAGATTGTGTTTGACTGTATGCATGGATCCGGTGCCGGCTATTGTGCGGCGCTGGCCAAAAGTTACGGACTCGATTTAGTGGAACTGCGCAGCAGCGTTAATCCGTCGTTTGACGGCATCAGTCCGGAGCCGGTCATGAAAAACCTGGGAGCGCTGAAAGAAGTGGTTCTGCACGACCGGCCGATGGTGGCGCTGGCGACCGATGGCGACGGAGACCGGATCGGGGCGCTGGATGAGAAGGGGCGGTTCATCAACGCTCACCAAATCATGGCTTTGTTGATCAAATATTTGGTGGAAAAGCGCGGCTGGAGCGGCGGGGTGGTGCAGACCCTGACGGTGACGGAATTGATCCGGCGGGTGGCGGGAAAATACGGCCTGAAGCTGTATGAGACGCCGGTCGGATTTAAATATGTGGCCCAGTTGATGATGAGTGAGGATATCCTGATCGGTGGCGAAGAGGCCGGCGGGATCGGGATCAAAGGCTATATTCCCGAGCGGGACGGGATCTTGCTGGGCTTCCTGCTGATCGAGGTGGTGGCGGCCTATGGCAAGCCGCTGGGGATGCTGCTGGGCGAATTGATGGCAGAAGTGGGCCGGTATTATTATGACCGGACCGATCTGCATTTGACCGTGGTCCAGAAGGAACGGCTGGTCACTGCGCTACGAACTACCCCGCCGGCGGAATTGGCTGGCCTGGAGGTGTTGGCGGTGCAGGAGACCGATGGTTGGAAATTGTCGCTGCCGGGCGGCTGGGTGATATTCCGGGCTTCCGGGACCGAGCCGATTGTCCGCATTTACTCGGAAATGAACGATCCTGATTTATTGAAAGAGACATTACGAAAGGCGGTACAGTATGCCGAACAAGCATAAAGTAAGAAAAGCAGTCATTCCGGCGGCTGGATTGGGAACACGTTTCCTGCCGGCCACGAAAGCGCAGCCGAAGGAGATGCTGCCGATCGTCGATAAACCGGCGATCCAATTCATTATCGAGGAAGCGATCCAGTCCGGGATCGAAGAAATCCTGATCATTACCGGCCGCAATAAACGGGCGATTGAAGATCATTTTGATCGGGCGGTGGAATTGGAACTGACGCTAAAGGAACAGGGCAAATATGACCTGCTCAGCCTGGTGGAGGAAATAGCGGATATTACGATCCATTATGTGCGGCAGAAGGAAGCGCGGGGCCTGGGGCATGCGGTGCTGTGCGCTCGACAATTCATCGGCAATGAACCGTTTGCCGTGCTGTTGGGCGACGATATTGTCGATTCACCGGTACCGTGTTTGAAGCAGTTGATGAACGTGTACGACGCCAGTCCGGGAACGGTGCTCGGCGTGCAGGAGGTGCCGGCCGACAAGGTGTCGAGCTACGGGATTGTCCAGCCGACGTTGATCCGCTCGCGGCTGTGGCAGGCGGACGATCTGGTGGAAAAACCGGCGCGGGAAGAGGCGCCATCGCGGTTGGCGGTGCTGGGACGGTATATTATCGAGCCGGAGATCTTCGATATACTGGCTAATACGCAACCGGGTCGGGGCAATGAGATCCAGTTGACGGACGGGTTGCGGCAGTTGGCGACCCAGCGGCCGGTGTACGCCTATGAATTCGAGGGCCGGCGTTATGATATCGGCGACAAGCAGGGCTATCTGGAGGCGACGGTGGAGTTTGCGCTGAAGCGACCCGATCTGCGAGATAAGTTTCTGCCGTACCTGAAGAAGATCATTAACGGGGAGTATTA
>CAYUNV010000062.1:0-14780 GCA_964446265.1 uncultured Negativicutes bacterium
TTCTTGACAAAGCCGGATTGATTCTGTCACTTCCGGACGAAGCGGATCTACCATCGCCATAAATCCGATGAAAATCAAATCTTTTTCGGCGAAATCTTCCCCTTTGCCGGCCTCCCGATATGCAAATGCCAAAACACGGTGACCCTGGCCAGAAAGGCGGTCATTCTGGACGACAGCTTCCTGTCGCTCTTGTGGCGTCATTGCAAACACACCATCTTTTTTCAGAACAAAACGACAATCTTGCAAAAGTTCTAAGGGAGCACCTTTCGCAAAAACAAATAGGTTACCCTTGGTTAGCAATTCACCGGTTTCACACTGCACAGCAACACTCATTATCTTCCGGTGTGAATCAAAAGGTTTTGTATTGAACCGCGAGAAACCGGCGCGAATGGAAGCAATATTCCAATGGTATTTTGCCGTTCCAATTAGCAAGGAAGCCTCCGTTGGATCGCCGGTAATTTCCCATTTATCTGTTACGGGAGAAGCGATACCAATGTCCGCTTCAGAACAAATAACTGCTACGGTCAACAAGATCTCTGTCTGTCTCCTGTTTTCCTCACAAGAGATCAATACCTCGCCTGTACGTTCATAACCGCTGCCTGTAACCTCTGTCTCACAATCCGGTACCCATATTTTTTTAACGGTAACTTCATTTTTTGTCAATGTCCCTGTTTTATCGGTGCAAATTACCGTCGTTGCTCCGAGCGTTTCAAGCGCAGAAAGTCGCCGCACTAGAGCGTTCTGCCTTGCCATCCTCTGAACACCGACTGCCAACGTCAAACTAACGGTTGGCAGGAGTCCCTCCGGCACATTGGCGACAATAATCCCAATCGCAAAAAGAAATCCGGCCTGAAAATCGAGATTTAACAGCCCTACGGCAAGGATAAATACTGCCAAGCCCATCAACAAAGCAATCATAGTGATCACTCGTACGATATGCTGCACTTGCAGTTCCAACGTACTTTTTTCCCGAACAACTTTGGCCGTGAGCCGGGATACTGTTCCCAGTTCTGTTTGCTGGCCAATTGCATAAATAGCCGCAATCACTCGGCCAGCAACCAAGGTTGTACCGGCAAATACTAAATTGGGGCTCTGGATGATAGACTGCAGGCCGTCCGTGCCTGCAGTTGCGACTCTTTCTACCGGCATAGATTCGCCGGTTAGCATCGACAAATCGGAATAAGCTGCTTCTGCTTCAACAACCCGGGCATCTGCCGGGACATGATCACCGGCTTCCAGCAGCAAAACATCTCCGACTACTACGTCTTCAGCCCCAATAGTCACTGTTCGGCCATCACGATAGACTTTTACTTGCCGCGGCAGCAAATCCATAATTTTAAGCAAGGCTTGATCGGCACGATATTCTTGCCAAAAACTGAATAGACCATTGATAACGACAACTGCCCAGGTTGCCCAGCCTAATTGCGGCATACCGGCCAAAAAGGCCAAGGCTCCGGCAGCCCACAATAATAGTGCCATGAAATGAGTCATCTGCCGCAACAGCAGCCAAAAAACAGAAGGCACTACCGCTTTCGGCAATTTATTTTTCCCGTATTGTTGCAGCCGTTCATTTGCTTCCAAGCTTGTCAAGCCTGCAGGGCTTGTATGCAAAAAAACAAATACGTCTTCAGTTTCCAACAAAGATATTTTCTCGTTATCTTTTGTCATGTCAGGCATGCCATGACTACTCCTTTTACCCCTTTTCGGATGCTTCATGATTTGCAAAGTACAAGGACAAAAAATTGCGCGATCCAAAAAACGGGCAGATTAAACCATATTCACTCGGAAAGTCTTTTTTCCACGTCGATGACTTTGGCAGTAATTTTCATTACTGAGTCCGGATTGAGAGACATCGAATCGATTTCTTCTTTCACTAGGAATTCGGCAAATTCCGGATAATCACTCGGTGCCTGCCCACAAAGACCGCTATGGCGGTTATTCCGTTTGGCACCCTGAATCGACATAGCAACCATCTTCAGCACGCCGGGGTCACGTTCATCAAAGTCGTGCGCTACGAGTGTTGAGTCACGATCTACTCCAAGGGTAAGCTGGGTCAAGTCATTGGACCCAATGGAAAAACCATCAAAATAGCGGCTGAATTCATCAATCAAAATCACATTATTGGGTATTTCACACATGACATATACTTCGAGCCCATTTTCTCCCCTTATCAACCCATTTTTAGCCATCTCGGCCAGAACTTTCTCCGCTTCTTCCACCCGGCGGCAGAAGGGAATCATGAGAACGAGGTTGGTCAAGCCCATATCTTCCCGCACCTGTTTCATTGCTCTGCACTCAAGAGCAAAGCCTTCCCTATACTTGTCGTCGTAATAACGGGAAGCTCCGCGAAACCCGATCATCGGATTTTCCTCTTGCGGCTCGAAGTACTTACCGCCAATGAGACTGGCATACTCATTGGTCTTGAAATCGCTCATTCGCACGATAACCGGTTTAGGGTAGAAAGCCGCTGCAATGGTTCCAACTCCATTGGCAAGTTTTTCGACAAAATAATCCTCTTTATTTGTATATCCAAAGGTAAGTTGCTCTATTTTTTTCTTGACTTCTTCATCAATAACAGTTTCAGGATGAGCAAGCGCCATAGGGTGAATTTGGATATAACTGTTAATAATGAACTCCATTCGGGCCAGACCGACACCATCATTAGGGATCATTGAAAGCGAAAATGCTTGATCGGGATTTCCCAGGTTCATCATAATCTTGGTTTTTGGTCGTTTTAAATTACTGAGACTAATTTTTTCAACGTGAAACGGCAACAAACCTTGATATACGTTGCCTTCGTCTCCCTCCGCACAGCTTACCGTCACATCCACGCCAGTTTGGATATTTTCGGTAGCATCTTCCGTACCGACTACGGCTGGAATGCCAAGTTCGCGGCTTACGATGGCGGCATGGCACGTTCTTCCCCCTTTGTTGGTTACAATGGCGGCGGCAGTTTTCATCACCGGCTCCCAGTCAGGCGTAGTGGTATCGGCTATGAGTATTTCTCCCGGCTTAAATGAGGCGAGGCGAGCCGCATCCTTGACAATATGGGCCTTGCCGCTGCCAATTTTTTCGCCTACACTTTTGCCTGTAGCTAAGATTGGACCTTTGTTGTCAAGATAATAGGTTTCGAGAATATCCAAGGCCTTCGTCGATTGGACCGTTTCCGGCCTTGCTTGCACAATGAACAGTTCTCCACTGATGCCGTCTTTGGCCCATTCGATATCCATGGGGTGTTTTTCGCCGGCTTTCTGTGAATAATGGTCTTCAATCGTGAGCGCGTAACCTGCCAACTTCAGAATGTCGTCGTCGGTCAGGCAAAACCGTCTGCGGTCAGCCTCAGGTACTTCTATATTCCGGGTCAACGCTTTTGAACCACCCTGACCGTAAATCATTTTTATTCGTTTATCGCCGAGATTTTTTCTGATGATTGCCTTATGGCCTTGTCGGAATGTCGGTTTGAACACATAGTATTCATCCGGGTTAACCGCTCCCTGCACAATATTTTCGCCAAGCCCGTAGCAAGCGGTAATAAAAATCACGTCACGGAAGCCGGTTTCTGTATCTAAGGTAAACGTTATACCGCTTGTAGCCAAGTCGGAACGCACCATCTTCATCACCCCGATGGAGAGAGCCACCTTGAAATGGTCGAAATGATTATCAATCCGATAGGATATCGCCCGGTCAGTAAAGAGCGAGGCAAAACATTTGCCGCATGCCTCTCGCAGAGCATGTTCGCCGCGAATATTCAGATATGTCTCTTGTTGGCCGGCAAACGAGGCAGAAGGAAGATCCTCCGCGGTGGCTGAACTCCGTACCGCAACATCGGCTTCGGGACCGTACTCGTCGCATAGCCGGGCATAGGCGGTCTTTATTTCTGTCCAGACATCATCCGGTATACCGGCGCCTAAAATCAAATCCCGGGCTTGCTTGCCGCGAACCGCAAGATCAGCTAAATTCGTCTTATCAAGCCCGGTCATCGTCGCCTTAAGTTTATCTAAGATACCAGCGGATTTGATCATATTCCAATACGCATCGGCAGTTATGGCAAAACCGTTCGGAATTTTTATTCCCTTGTCGGTAAGCTCCTGATACATTTCCCCTAGCGAGGCGTTTTTTCCGCCCACCGTGGAGACATCTTCAATCCTTATTTCTTCAAACCAACGTATGAACTTAGCAGCTTGTTTCATATCTTTTCCCTCCGTTTTTACTATTTGATAGAGTTCCAAAATCTGTTCGCATACATAGTAATGGATATATTCTGCTCTGCAAGTATCGTGTTCTCACTATAAACCAGCTAATAGCAATTTCATTATTGCAGCAAATTTTAGAATTTCGATCGCTCTATTTTAAAATTTGCATTTGCCAATATTTCCGGCCAAATAGTCACCATCTGGTACACTCTATCTTTTTTCCCTTTGGGCAAGCTATTCCAATTAACAAGAGCGGGATCCGTTTTTTTCCTCATATCCTTAACGACACCCTTTTTCCAGCCGGCTTTTTTTTGAGAACGACACCAATTCGTATGTTCATATGCAGCCAATATGTTTAATTCACTTTCTGTAAACTCTATAATAGCCGGCTTTTCTTTTACGGACACTACATCGTAGTGAATTGTCAGCAAAGCATCAGGAATACGTCGTACTTGGTCACGAACAGACCCTTTACGATTTTCATCAAGGTCTTCCCATTTTTTTAAAAATTCAGGATCAAGATTGATATCATGCTCGTTCAGTTCTCGTTCTTTCTTATGAATAGCGATTGCCAGGCTTTCAATTTTCTCACTAAAGAATGTATCATGCATTAAATGGCGTAAAAACTCTTCCGCATCTACATGTAGTTTCAGTTGTTCTTTGGAAGGCAAGTAAGATTGTTCCCATTTTTTTGCATCCGTCAGCAAACTCATTTCCATGATTGCTTCCATCGACCTTGATTCATGTTTATACCGCGGAATTTTAAGCAATGCACGTAATACTCCATTATCGATTTGAGCCTCGCCTTTATCGTTGATCAACTGCGGAACTTTTTTCTCTAATAGTGCCCGCAGCAACATTGCCCGGCGGAGAATAAATAATTGGTCACTATGCTTATTTGTTTGATTGGGACCTAAGATGTTCACATAGCCTCTTAACCGACTTAAAAAATCCGGCCCTTTCGCTCTTTTAAAGTCTAATAAAAACTTTTTATATTCTTCTTCATCCTCAATATCTTCTCCACAAAATTCTTTTAACGTGCTGCTGGTACCGCCGGCAAAGACAAAAATAGCCTTCCCTATCGAGTGCAGGGAATTACCTTCCCTAAATATTCCATCCTGCATCGGCGCTAAAAAGTATTTTAACCACCCTAGTCTTTCTTCAAAGGCAGAATCAAATTCATCAAAAAATACGAGCGGCAGTTTTCCACCCAAGCAAAGATCTCTTACTGTATGAAAGATGTTAATTAATTCCGAGCTCGTGCGTAGCTCAGATAAATTAAAATTCACCTTCTGGATGAGTGCAGGTGCAATGCTGGAAGCAATTTCCGTTACTCCAAAGGATTTTCCTGAACCGGGAGTTCCAAATACAGCAATACATAAGGGCCGCGTGGTATTTGTAGTGGAAATATACTCACACATTAGCTTCTGAATACTTCTGTAACTTTCAATTTCAACTCTATCGACAGTTTTCAGATTGTCAAACTGGGCGATTGGTATAAATCGTAGCGCCTGCTCTACTCCGTTTTTGACAATATTGTATGCTATATCCGCTAAATTGTTGGAGCTTTTATCACGAAGGATATACCAATACGCTTTGAAGCTGGCATCAGCATCCAGCGGTATTGCTACATCCTGTACATGCTCTTTGTATATAAAATCCGTTTCACCTTCCATAAATATCTCCGAACTTGGAAAGGGATCCTCTCCTATCGTTTTACCAAATCCTGCAATAAAATACTTTTGAATTGCAACGATTCCTGCCCGTATTCCCTCGCCAATTGATGTCGCTATTTCTTCATTGGTATCATGCCCTAAAACAATACCCCGGGCAATTGCAGCCAAAAAACAGGAAGTAATCCCGTACATTTTCCCTTGACTGTCTGCAATAGACCCTCCTTCAAATTCATACGGCAGGAAATATAACCAGGATTCGAGAATTTCCTCATTTTTATAATAAATTGCACCTTCCAAACCAAATAGAACAATCAGATGACGGCATTTTGAAAGAAAGGAAAGAGTTGGATTATTATTAATTTGCCACTCAAAATCTTGTGCTGTTCGTTCCCAAGATAGGCTTTTACTGATGTTAACTCCTTTCGAACGCAAATCATCACTGTTTATAATGACGATCGTTTTATCAAGGTGACTTTTTTCTAATTTTCCCCATAGAAGAGTTGAGTTAACGGGATTGTTCATCTTATATAAAATGATAGGCGTTTTCCCAGGTATTTTTAACGCCAAAGGCCAAAAGTTCTCATTGGAATGATACCCATTATTTTCATCATCGATAATAATCATGTTCGCATCCGCGTCATCATTAGCAATTGGCAATAGCTTGGATATTCCGGATGATGGGCCGGAATATCCAAGAAAACGGTTTACTCTATATACCTTCTCAATATTGTTTTTCTTGGAGAATACAGGAAACTGTTCTACTTCCACAGTCGATGTAATAAAATCATTTAATTCCATTGTGTTAAGATCGTTTATTTGCGGGGAAAGTATACAAGATCCTGTTGCCAACGTTAAAAATTGTGCTAATAACAGCGCTTCTCCGGGAAGCAAAACTCTATGTATATTTAAATTATTTTGCCAATGTAATCCCTTTGGGGTTTGAGGATCGGTTATCCAATATAGAGAATTTATACAAATATCTCCAGAAACGACAATTTTAAAATCATTACAGAACATAACTATCACTCCTTCTCTCATGTCGACAGGACTTCAGCCAGAATCTTCTATATCTTTAATCTTTTTCAGCCGCTCTCTTCGCTAGTGCAAAAAAGCCATGCAATCTTAGCATGACCGGAACCAGAAAGTGTCCGCTGAACACGTATTTATTCAATATATCTTAATTTTATCATAAAACATTAGTGTAAAAGCGATATATAATCTAAATAATCGAAATATTTAAAAAATATTTCGATTATTGCAAAACTTGTGTATATTTTCTGAACATTGCAGGATCTTCTGCCGAATGTTTTCGTACAGTGAAACATCGTCCGAAAAGATGATATGATGAAAAAACATGATTTTCACCGCGATAAACATTGTTTATATTTTCTGAATATTATATATTTAAAGTGAAAGTTACATGTTGTCCTTTGATGTAAAGAAAAAAAACGAGGAGGGTTTACGATGGCTTTCAAAAAAATACTTGTTGCGTATGATGGATCACCCGACAGTGAAAAGGCGCTCACGATGGCAGCAAGTCTAGGCCAAGATTTAGCTGCGGAAATTTTATTAATATCCGTTGTTTCTACTACACCCGTTGCAGTGTCTGAGGATATGGATTATAGTACCTGGATAACGAATGCAGAAAAAATCTATGCAGAAAAAGTCGAGGCCGCAAAAAAATATTGCGCGGAGAAGCACATCGAAGTGCGTACGAAAGTGTTGCATGGAAATCCGGCCTCAGAAATCATCAATAATGCACGGCAAGAAAAAGCGGATATGATTATTGCCGGCACGCGTGGCTTGGGCGGTTTTGGCCAGCTTCTGTTAGGGAGTGTGGCGCATCAGCTTGTTACATATTCCGATATTCCAGTTATGATTGTAAAATAGCGCCATTTAACATCTCTTCCTAACCACAACTTGATTAAGAAAAAATCAGGCTGACAGTCAATCAGCCTGATTTTTTCTGGCGCGGTCAAGCCTGGTACCATGAACATCTCCATCAAAAAAAAGACCGTCCAGCCCCGCAGGCCGGACGGAATGTCCCTAGAACAAACCTACTTAATACTTTCCTTTGTCCGTTGATAAGTTATTTTTCCCTGAGCAATTTCCTCCATCGCGATGGTAACTGGTTTTAATGACTCACAGTCTACTAACGGTTTACTACCAGTCGATATTTCTCTGGCACGTTTTCCCACCAAAGTAACCAGGGTATATCTACTATCAACCTTGCTTAACAACTCTGTTAATGGCGGCATGTTCATTGTCTTTACCTCTTTTCATTAGTCAGCTTTACGGACAACCTTGCCTCCTGATATCATCATATCATATTTTTTCATCCGCCACTCATTATTGTTGAAATATTATTTATTGTTAGCCGTAAAACATTAGTTTTTTGTCAGGATTGCCATGAACTCTTCTCCCGTAATGGTTTCCTTCTCGAGTAAATAACTGGCCAGTTCATGGAGTTTGTCCAGATTGGCGCTCAAAATACCGGCAGCTTTTTCGTGGGCGTTCTTAATAATCGCCAGCACCTCTTCATCAATTTTTGCCGCTGTATCAGCAGAGCAGATAAGCGAAGCATCGCCGCCGAGATACTGATTGGTTATCGTTTCCAGCGCCATCATGTCAAAATTTTTGCTCATACCCAATCTGGTTACCATTGCCCGGGCGATCTTGGTTGCTTGTTCGATGTCATTGGCTGCGCCTGAGGTAAAAGTGCCAAAAACCAGTTCTTCGGCAGTACGGCCACCGGTGAACGTAGCGATCTTGTTAAAGGCTTCTTCCTTACTCATTAGCACATGTTCGCCTTCTTCGACCTGCATCGTGTACCCGAGCGCCCCTGAAGTCCGGGGAATAATGGTGATTTTATGCACAGGGGCAGATTCGGACTGTTTCGCGGCTACCAGGGCATGTCCAATTTCGTGGTAGGCAATAATCTTTTTTTCCTTGGGCGCAATGACCGCGCTTTTGCGCTGGTAACCAGCAACGACGACTTCCACACTTTCCTCCAAATCAATCTGGCTGACAAGCGTTCTACTATTTTTGACAGCCCGCAAAGCACTCTCATTAATAATGTTGGCAAGCTCTGCGCCTGAAGCGCCTGAAGTTGCTCTGGCAATTGCGTTAAAATCGATATTGGGTTCCAATTTAATTTTTTTGGCATGCACCTTCAAAATGGCCTCCCGGCCGGCAAGATCAGGTAATTCAACCGGGATACGACGGTCAAAACGACCTGGGCGAAGGAGGGCTTTGTCCAGAGATTCCGGCCTGTTTGTGGCAGCCAGAAGTACGACGCCTTTTTTGCTGTCAAAGCCGTCCATCTCCGCAAGTAATTGATTAAGCGTTTGCTCACGCTCATCGTTACCTCCTAACATTCCACTGTCGCGTTTTTTACCGATTGTATCAATCTCGTCGATAAATACAATACAAGGGGCTTTTTCATTGGCTTGTTTGAAAAGGTCACGCACCTTTGCAGCGCCCATGCCAACAAACATTTCCACAAATTCCGAGCCGGATATGGAAAAGAACGGGACATCCGCTTCGCCCGCAACCGCTTGTGCCAACAGCGTTTTCCCTGTTCCCGGCGGGCCGACAAGCAGGGCTCCTTTGGGCAGACTTGCGCCGATTTCAGCATATTTGGCCGGATTGTGCAGAAAATCGACAATTTCATTAAGCGCCTCTTTTGCCTCATCTTGTCCAGCCACATCAGCAAAGGTCTTGCCCGTCTGTGCCTTTACATAGACTTTGGCGTTGCTCTTGCCAAACGTCATCGCATTCATGCCAGCGCCCATGCGTTTTTGCATCTGACCGGATAAGAATTGCCCGATCACGAAAAAAAGACCGATCGGCAGAATCCAGGTCAGGATAAAATTCATCAAAGGTGAATTTTCTTTGGGAATAGCATGACTAAATTCAACTCCCGTACCAGATAAGCGGTTGACTAACCCCGGATCATCCATGCGCCCCGTTACATAGGCGGTATCTTTCCCGGCTTCGTTTTTGGCAATAAAGTCAATTTGCGTCTCTTGTATTTCTACTTTAGTAACAGTCCCGTTGGCCAATTGTTTTAAAAACGTTCCGTAGTCCACTTGTGTAACCGATTGCTTAAAAAGCGATGGGAAAACTAAGGCGTTTAGCATGATAATCATCATTATTGCCAGCGCATAATAATAAATCAAGGGTTTTTTAGGAGCCTTTTCTTCTTCCATAAAGTTTTGCCTCCATTAACAAAAAAGTACTTTCTCAGAAAGCAGAGATATTTTATAGAGATTAACCTTCCATACTTTTACACAAAATACCTCCTAATTTCGCGCGAACTCCCTCAACAAAATTTCGCCTAAACACAACGTCTAGGCGAACCTGCAACACACTTATTAATTTTGTCCATTTTCTTAGATTTCATTTGTCCCTACATTATAGATTTTTGTGTCATAGGTGGAAATAACGTCTCCATTTTGTACCTTTACATTGCCAGTGAATTTGGCGAGCTTGGTCTCCCAGTTGAATTCTACCATGTCGGCAGTTATTTTCAGTCTGTTACGGTTGAAATCGACAGCACCTTGAACTTTGAGGATGTTTTTAGGAAAATTGAAATAGATTGAACTGCCGTTCATCTGGATATCGTCCTTCTGGAAGGTTATTCCTCCGTTAGCCCAAACTTCCACCAGGTCGGTTTTCGCTTCAACGGCAGTGACGTGGTAGCCATTATATTCGATTACCACATTGCCTTTCAACACATATTGGCCTTTCTCAAAATCATAATACTGACGGTCGGCCTTGACTACCGGCTGCGCAGCCTCACTGCTGATGGGAAAAGAACAACAGACGACGAAGGCAAAAACAGCCAAAAATAATGAAAAATGCTTTTTCAATAGATCACCCCATTCAACAAGAAACCTTGCTACAATGCCGGAAACTTGCGACAGCCGCGTCCTGGCCAAATTCAAGCCAAGTCGACTTTGGCGAGCACGGACGGATCGTGATCTAGGCAGATGCCTTCCTCCGTTCCCCAATTGTCAACAAGAAACAACCGTTAGTTCAAATCATTATCTTTGTAATAGCGAATTCCTCTGACCGTTATGCTGGCTTCGAGACCTTTATCGGTCAATTGATACATCCAGACATCCGGTCCCACCGAAATAGCGCCCTGCAAAGAACCGCCGCTTACGCTGTCCGTTGCGGCAGCAGTAGCCTGCCCACCGAATTGCCAACCGCTATTGATAAAATCCGAAAAGGCTTTTTGGGTCCCAAAGACAAAAAGCACTTCGTATTTTTTTATCCCCAGACCAAAACCGAGTTGCACATCGCTTGTTTTCATAAAGACCTCTTGTCCACCGCTGTTATTTACCGCCATTCCTTTACCCGCTCCGCCACCAAAAAAGATCAATTTAGCGTCAGTGATAGTGAACGCGGCATACCCTGCTGCGTTTGAGACAGCGTCTCGGGCTTTCGGTTGAACGTTATAAACTTCGTTCAGGGTTTCATTCGTTACATTCCGGATTGCCTGGCGCTTTTCTTCAACGGTTGCCGCGCTCGCTACGGCAATAGTCATCATCATCAACACAATCAACACGGTGAAGGTTTTTATCACTGTGTTCAAATGCATATTGTCATCTCCTTATATAGTAAATTTAAACCTTATCTTTGCGTTTCTATCAGAAAGTGGTTGGATTATATAGTAAAAAGCACTTGCCTAAGGGGTAGGCCCTTCAACAGTTTCCATGGAAATCAGCTGATCTCCGTCGAACTTGAGAACTTTGGTCCCGTAAAACCAAATCGCCCCTGAATCCCCTTGGTCAATACGATTAGGCGGACCCCAACTGAGACGCACTTGATCTTTGGTCATTCCGTTCTGTACTGTACCTGACTCAATTTTGGCCCATAGATCGGCAGACCAGCCGAGACTGATTCGCGGATCGTCCATAAACAGAGCCGCTTGCCAAGGCGGACTGTTTTCCCAGCTATTCACCGGCTGATTGGTCCAGCTATATGCGATCGGCAATAACGCCTTCTGCCCGTTCACCAAAAAGATCAGCCAGATCGGCTCCTTGGATTGAATACCGGCGTATATATCGATTACGGCCAATCCCGAACCGATCCGGATTTCCACTGACATCGGATTCATGCCACCAGGCTGCTCATTGACCAATTCCAAACTGCGGCTCTTGGGATAAATCATTTTACCTAAAAACTGTTGCCGGGCTTTTACAATGTCCTCAGCCAACGCCAGACCTTCCAGTGCTCCCCGGATCGTACGCCCGACGAATTTGTATCCCGTGCCAATTTCAGTCATGGAAACAACATAATCATATTGGTTGTCACCCGCAGCGTAAGAGGCCACGTCCGTGACCGTTACTATCCTCCCAACATTCGGAAAATAAGGAAGTCGGACTGAGCGGTCTTCTCGAAACCCCTGGGCTGCCTGGGCGGCTGGAAAAATGCCGTATCCGTCAGCTTGCTTGTCAGCAGGCAAAGCCAGAAACACGAAGTTATGCCCCACCCATTGCATAGGTGTCAGATCGGCAGGTGATTCAGGAGCAACTGCCGCCCCCGCAGAACCAGTGAACCCTACTATAATCAGGCAAAATGCCAACAATAGAGATAAACTAAATTGTTTCATCTGTTATTTCCTCCTCATTATTAGTGACATTTGAGATGCAATACGCCCAGCACTGTATTTTTATTAATTTATCGAACGTCCAGGGAAAGAGAAGCCGAAATTATCCCTGATCCACCTCCCTCCCAAGATATATTCTAAGGACGAACGCAGAGTTCTGTTTCTCTCGAAAAAACAAAAACCGCCGGAACGAGCCGGATAAATCTGGAGCGGTCTGGCAGTCATGAGCCTCGTAACCGAGGCTTTTAGACCCACAACTTTGCGTCCCCACCTTTCGATGAGTTTGCTGTGCTATACTTCATTCATTTACCAAAATACATTGCAACTTTAACTCTATACCCTTCTCCCGCTAATTACGTTTACCAATATTACAATTATCGCAATGACGAGAAGTATGTGTATAAATCCCCCTATAGTATACGAAGAAACTATACCAAGAAGCCACAAGACTATGAGAATAACAGCAATTGTCCAGAGCATGCTTTGTCAACCTCCTCTTATTAAATAGAACACCGGTAAACGCTTTAATACCTTGCAAATTTTGCATCTTGCCATCCATTTCGACGGTTAACACATTGTTTTTTAAGGTCAAAACGATAGGTTCATCCCTTCGATACCGTTCATTGAGATTGTCTTGCAAGGGAACCGATTGTGGCGCGATCTTATTAGGCGAATAAAGAAGGGTGGCAGACTCACCGCTAACACTGGTCTTTTCTGCATCGATACTGATACGGATGCGCTCTTCATTCCCATCTACTTTTTGGGTCAGCAGCATGAGATTCCCACTCAACCCATGTAGGCCGGCAAGTGTAAAACCCATTCCTTCCAGCTTTGTGATTTCAATTTTAGCCGCAGCATACTTATTTTCACATGAATCTTTTTTCAAAAAAGCGGAGTGGGTGAAGGTTGCCTCCTATTTGTCTTTATATTTTTCAAGTAATCCTTTATACGCTTCTTCGGCTTTCTCGTTGGAATATCCATATTTGGTCTGTAAGATCCCAGCCAGTTTCTCTGTTTTCCCTTCAATCTCAAGAAGATCATCGTCAGTAAGATCGCCCCACTGCTCCTTGATGGTCCCTTTTATTTCTTTCCATTTTCCTTTTACAATATCTTCATTCATGGTTATCGCTCCCTACACTTATTTTTTTCCTTTTGCCCACCCCGAGAATCAACAGTTCAAGGTTATGATTATCCAATCCCCGCTTCCTGTCGCGCTAAAAATTGATTGTACTCATCTGACAAATGTTTTTCACTTTTCCGTCGGTTCCTCGCCGCATGAATTTTTTTTGCTGCATCTATCGCATCTCTCCCCATGCCACCGGCACCAATGATCAGAATAAGCATTTTTACCGCCCTTTTAACAACTTTCTAATTCCTCTTGAAAAATAAAAACTGCCAGAACGATCTGAATAAATTCAGAGCAGCCTGGCAGTCATAAGCCAACATCCTAGGCTTTTAGACCCACAGCTTTGCGTCCCCGCCTTTCAGCAAGTTTGCTATAACTGAATTGCACTCGTAAGGAAAAACATTTTTCTTCAACGGAGGCGACCTAAACAGGTATATAAAAACGAGCGGTATGCACGTGTATATTTAGCTATATTTTAATTTTATCATAAAACAAGAGTATAAAATCATATTATTTCTAATAATCGAAATATTGCCACAATATTTTCTAAAGCTTTTCCTTATAAAGGATTTAATTGATGAATTGTACTTCGTTCGTGTCAATATTGACTCTTACATTTTTGCTGGCTAATGGCGAGACAGAAGGATCAATCGCCACAGTATAGACCCAGCGGTCCGAAAGGCTTAATTTATCAACCGGCCTGTATATCTCAAATCCTCCCACGTTAGTATAGGAAACACCGTAAATATAATTGGGATTCCCGATGTTTCTCGTAACATTATATTCCTTTACATACAGGTTACCAGGTTGCCGGTTCGAATAACGGTCAAGCATCACTGTAATGTCGCCAAACTGCTTGGAATACACTTGATTGCTAATTTGGCCGGTATCACTTATCGTGCTGTTATCTATAAGTTGTACTTCATTCGTATCGATATTGATTCTGACGTTTCTGCTTGTTAGCGGAGAAGCATAGGGATCGACCGCTACAGTATAGACCCAACGATTGGCATATTCCACCTTATCGACAGGAGTATATTCGCCATACGTCCCCGACTGGCGATAATCTACGCCGTAGACATAACTGGAATTCCCGATTTTTCGCGTACTGTTATTTTCCCTTATATACAGGTTACCGGGTTGTTGGTTGGAAGAACGGTCAAAAA
>CAYUNV010000063.1:0-7000 GCA_964446265.1 uncultured Negativicutes bacterium
TGTTGAGGAGTAGAGACTGCAATAAAACGACTGGTACTTTGCGTTTTGGGCAAAGCTCCAGCCGTTTTTTAAATTAACGCTAAAAGAGAGTTTCCGGGATAGTTATTTCTTGAATTCTTCCGCCAGTGCTTTGAAAGCGGGAATGGAATTCTTAATGCTGTTGAAGTTCACGCAATAAGCCAACCGGAAGTAACCGGGGCAGCCAAAGCCGCTGCCGGGTACAATGAGAAGATTGTACTTCAGAGCGCGTTTGGCAAATTCGATGTCATCAGGAATAAGGGCTTGGGGGAAAAGATAAAAAGCCCCTTGCGGTTTTACACAGGTATAACCCAGTTCAATCAGATTATTGTATAAGAAATCGCGTCGCTTTTTATATTCATCCGTATATACCTTAGCGTCCAAAGAGTCGCCGATTACTTTTTGGAAAAGGGTAGGAGCATTTACGAAGCCTAGCGTTCGATTGCAAAAAATCATGCCGTTCACTAATAAATCGACATCGTCAATGTTCGGGTTTACGGCAATATAGCCGACACGTTCGCCCGGCAGGGCCAGAGATTTGCTAAACGAGTTTACGACGGCTGAATTCTTGAATATTTTTAGAATGTTGGGCACTTCTGCCTGGTCGTACACTATTTTGCTGTAAGGTTCATCTGCGATGACGAGGATTTGCGTATTAAACTCTTTTTCTTTCGCTTCCAATATGGCGGCGATTTTTTTGAGCGTTTCTTCGCTGTAAATAACGCCCGAAGGATTATTCGGCGAATTGATGATGATAGCCTTACATTTTGGCGTAATGCTTTGCGCGAGAAGTTCTAACGATGGCTCAAAAGTTTGGGTGTTTGCCGGGACAATGACCGGTTTCCCGTTGGAGTTATCGATGTAGAATAAATATTCAACAAAAAATGGGGCGAAAAGAATGACTTCATCTTCAGGATTTAAGATGCTCTTCAAGACGACGTTCAGTCCGCCCGCGGCGCCGCAAGTCATGATAATATGGTCTTGCGTTATGGGTAGACCGCTTTCTTCTGCGGATTTTTTTGCGATTTTTTCCCGCACATCCGGATATCCTGCATTGCTCATGTAACGATGAAGGCCCGGGTAGTCACCCGTAACATATTTTTTGATCGCGTTTTTTACTTCTGCTGGGGGATCGTAATCAGGATTGCCCAGACTAAAATCGTATACATTTTCTGCTCCGTGGATCTCGCGAAGTTTTGCGCCTTCTTCAAACATAGCGCGTATCCATGAGGATTTATTGATTTTGTTGTAAACTCCTTGTGAAAGCATGCTGATTCCTCCTGAATTTTGTAAATAGAATGTATCAAAGACATTCTTTTATCTTTTCTGGACGGATTGGCAAAAACCCTTTTTATTTATGCTTTTCTTGCTTTTCCGGTGATATGGTCAATATCGATTTTGATTACGATTGTTTTATCTTTGTCGCTCGCAATATAAATTTCGCCTTTTTCCTTGAAATCAGGAGAATATTTGTAGATAAGAGCCAAGAGGGCAGCCTTTTTTTCCTCTCCATCGATGATGTGACTTTGACCAAAAGCAATTGCGCTGGAGTATTGTGTGCTGAATTTTTCTGGCAATACATTAGCCATTCCGACAACACAAAAGGAAACTTTGTTATTGGTTTGGATATGGGCCAGTTTTTTTCCTTCCATGGCGCAGTGAACATAGATGCAGTTATTTTTATACACATAATTCATCGGTATTCCATAAGCATAATCATCGTTGTCTTGGCCATTGAATGATAGTATGCCATAAGAGCCACTTTTCATAATCTCCGTTGTTTCTTCTGTTGTAAGCTGTCGGTCTTGTCTTCGCATTTCTTGAAACATGTTTTACCCCTCCCTGATTATGCGTTAACACTTTTGTTTTAGGAATGGCTTTTCTTTGCAGAAAAACACCGTTACATAATTATACATTAATTAAGATTAAAAATACATAGGCGCAAACAGAATAAATAGCAAAATGCCAATAAATACGAAACAGTATATCCCAAGAACACCATAGCATATTTTGTGCAAGAATAAAATCTTCAGACCCGAATTTACCCTTGCAATCAAGAATTTACTTTTCATTTTACGAAAAATTGAGATACACCTATTGACTTGGAGTTTGGTCTAAGTGGTAATATTTTATTATTACCGGAATAACTGCTGCTCAAAAGTAAATAGATGATGAATGAACGGCAATGAGAAAAATTCAGTTACAACAATAACAAAAATAAAGGAGAAAATAAGAATATGGAAAAGAAAAAAATAGGATTTGGCTTTATGCGTTTACCGTTAAAGAACCAAAACGATCAAGAAAGCATTGATATGGACACGTTAAATCAAATGGTGGATACTTTTTTAGAGCGGGGTTTCACTTATTTTGACACCGCTTATATGTATCATATGTTTAAAAGTGAGATTGCGTTGCGGGAGTCGTTGGTAAAACGCCATAAAAGGGATAGTTTTACGGTAGCGACAAAATTGCCGACGATGTTCTTGAAAACACAGGAAGACCAGGAACGAATTTTTAACGAACAGTTGGAAAAATGCGGTGTCGATTATTTCGATTATTATCTTCTTCACAACTTAGGCGTAACACATTATGAAATCGTTCAAAAGTTTGATAGCTTTGCCTTTATTCAAGCTAAGAAAAAAGAAGGACAGATCAAGCAAATCGGGTTTTCTTATCATGACCGTGCAGAGTTACTGGATGAAATCCTGACCGCACATCCGGAAGTGGATTTTGTCCAGTTGCAGATCAATTATTTGGATTGGGACAATGAAAGCATTCAGTCCAGGAAATGCTACGAAGTGGCAAGAAAACATAATAAGCCGGTTATTGTCATGGAACCGGTCAAAGGGGGGACGCTGGCGACGGTGCCGGAAAAAGCAGAAAAACTATTCAAAGATTACCATCCGGAAATGTCCGTGCCATCCTGGGCTATGCGTTACGCGGCAAGCCAAGAAGGGATTCTGATGGTATTAAGCGGGATGTCCGATATGGCGCAGCTGTTGGATAACACGGGATATATGCAAGAATTTAAGCCTTTGGTACAGGAAGAATATGATATTGTAAAACAGGCGGTTGAAATCATTAACGAAGCGATTGCGATCCCCTGTACAGCCTGTCAGTATTGCGTTGAAGGCTGTCCGAAAAACATAGCCATTCCGAAGTATTTCGCCTTATATAATACGGAGAAGCAATCTTTGAAAGGCATGTTTTCGACCCAACGGGTATATTATGATAACTTTATAAAAACATATGGCAAGGCATCCGATTGCATCGGCTGCAAAAAATGTGAGGAAAGTTGTCCGCAGCATATTGAAATTACAAAATGGCTAAAGAGTGTAGCGGAAACGTTTGAAACGGAGCTTCCCACCAGATGGAGAGCTGACAAAGCATAAGGAACGGGAAAATATCCCTATTTATAGAAAATTTATTGTTATTAATGTAATGATTGTAATTACAATATTTATTATAATGACTAATTTTAAATAGCAATAAACGTTGATTTATAGCAATATGTGTTCCTGAAGTATTCATCAGCTTATTGAATGACAAAATCTATTGAATTGAGGATGGATCTACGGGGTATAATGAAGATAAGGGATAAAACGTAGATACAGGTGAGATCGGATGTTATTTGCTGGGAAAAATGCTGCTAATTTTAAACATTAGATAAGCGTCGATAGTGAGAGTTCTAAGGATGATTGTCAGGTATGGTGAACAATGAACAGACGGCAATTTATTACCGGGGTTGGCTGCGGAATATTGTCGCTAGGGTTAGCAGGCTGCGGGCTGAAACCTTCCGGCAAAAGTGATAGTCCGCAGAATACACCAAGCAGCCAAAGTAAGCAAGCTCCTCCTGCTGCAGAAAGTGTATATGCCCGCAACAAGCTGGTCGTATCGGAAGGAACCGATCCAACTTCGCTGATTGAAAAAGGGTTTGCTGCGCTTGGCGGAATCGGTGCCTTGGTTCAAAAGGGAGCAACGGTGGTATTGAAGCCGAATTTCAGTGTAGCCAGGAAGGCGGAAGAAGCGGCAACGACCAATCCGCAATTGGTTGCCGCTGTGGTAAAACAATGCCTGGCAGCAGGAGCCAAGGAAGTGAAAGTCATTGATTATCCTTTCCAGAGTCCGGCGGTATGCCTGACAAACAGCGGAATTAAGGCAGCTGTAGAGGCGGTCGGGGGCAAAGCGTATGCCACGAACTCGCAAAGTTTTTATACGCCGGTGGACACTGGAGGCCAAACGTTAAAAACCGTTATGTATTCCAAAGACGTAGTAAATGCGGACGTATTTATTAATTTTCCCATCCTCAAACATCACAGCATAACCAAACTGACTTTAGGATTAAAAAATATGATGGGGCTTGTGTGGGATCGCGGCTATTTCCATAGTACCGACCTGATCCAATGTATCGCAGAACTGGCTGCGTTCCGCAAACCGCATCTCACCATTGTGGATGCGACGCGCGGCATTACCAATAATGGTCCTACCGGACCTGGAACCATCCGCGAATGGAACCAGGTGATCTTTGGTGTCGATCCGGTTGCTGTGGATGCCTACGCGGCAACGCTGTTTGGCGTGGAACCGGCAGAAATACGGTATATTACCGCGGCGGCGAAATTAGGTGTCGGTGAAATGGATTTGCAAAAACTTACGGTTGTAAAGGTGTAAACAATGGCAGATAAGAAAACGTTGCTGCTGCGCTACACGCTGCAGTTACTTTCATTACTATCTTTCATAGTATTGATTGCCGCATTATCATACCCGCCCGGACTGGAAAATCAAATCTTGCAATGGGTCTCACGGTTTGATCCATGGCTCTTGCTGAGCCAGCTTCGTTGGCAGCAGGAAGTTCCGTCGTGGACGTGGCTGCCGCTTGTGACAGTAGTTTCAACACTGCTTTGGGGCAGGGTATTTTGCGGCTGGATCTGTCCTTTCGGTGGACTGCTGATGGTTGCGGATAAACTTGGCCGGTGTTTTTTTCCCCAACTGTCGACACTTAGGAGCAAAGTGTTATGTGCTGGCCAGCCTATACGAGGGTATTGGTTCATTTTCCTGGTTACAGTTTTTGTTCTTGGCTCCAACTGGGTGTTCTTTTTTACCCCGTTTGCGTTATTTAATCATGAGATTGTGAGAACGTTTCAGGGCCAGATACCTTGGCTGCTGATTGGAATCCTGTTTGGCACCCTGTTGTTTTCCCGGCTCTGGTGCAGCGTACTGTGTCCTACCGGAGTTCTCTTGTCATTGATAGGGCGTTTGCGCTTTTTTCGCTATAAAGTAACGGGAGACTGTGTGCAATGTGGAAAATGCAAAAGAACCTGTCCTGTTGGCGTTTCAACGGTACTTTCCGGGATGGCACAGGAAGGCTGTTTGGTCTGCGGTGACTGTCAACGGGTTTGCCCCACGCGAGCAATCGAATGGAAGCACAGTTTTATTTGGAACAAAGATTCTCAAGATGCTTCCAATGACGACGTTGTGTCAAGAGAACATCAGGAGTCGCGACGGAAGTTCTTCAAGGTTGCTTTCGCTGTTGCTGTAGCCGCTGCTGTATGGAGAAAGACGGTTTGGGCGGCGGAAAAAACGTTGCGTCCTCCGGGCGCTTTGCCGGAACCGGATTTTACTGCTGTTTGTAACCGCTGCGGAAGGTGTGTGCAGGTATGCCCTGCCAATGCGTTGCAGCCGATGCCGATTACCGAAGGATTGGCGAATTTTGAAACGCCGCATATCATACCGAGGAAAAACCGTTGCGATTTATGCCTGGCTTGCCAGAAAGTATGTCCGACCGGAGCGATTGCCCAAGTCCCTCTGGAAAAAGTTCAAATGGGTAAGGCTGTTATCAAGCCTTCGCGGTGTATTGCCTGGCATGAGGACAAATTGTGTTATATTTGCGGCGAACAGTGTCCGGTCCTGGCCATCACTGCGGATGAACAGCATCGGCCTATTGTTCAATCGGATAAGTGTGTGGGCTGCGGATCCTGTGAGAATGGCTGTCCGGTTAATGGTGAAGCCGCCATCCGTGTATTTCCCAACTAGCACCTCAAGTGAAGTATAATACTATTAAATCTAAGATTTCGGAGAATATGAATGAAAAGATGGTTGAGAAAAATGCTATTATCGCTAGTAATAAGCCCTGTTATCCTATTCCTTGGCGTGGGCCTTTATGTGCAACAGCCTAAGTTTGGATCAGTGCCGGGAGGGCTTCATCTGGAAGCAATCCAAAACTCGCCGAACTATGCTGGAGGACAATTTCAGAATATGATTGCCACGCCTAAGTTTGTTGAAGACAGCAATTCAGGTTCTGTGTGGTGGAACTTTCTTTTTGCAAAAAAAGAACGGTTAGCGCCGACTGATCCCATTCCTACAATCAAAACAGATCTGAGGGTTTTGGACAAGGAACAGGATATGGTTGTTTGGCTTGGCCATTCTTCGTATTTTATCCAATTGGGCGGGAAAAGAATCCTGATCGATCCTGTATTCAGTGATTATGCATCGCCGGTATTTTTTGTGAATAAGGCCTTTCCAGGAACCAATATTTATTCGGCGGAAGATATGCCGGAAATTGATTATTTACTGATTTCGCATGACCATTGGGATCATCTGGATTATCCCACGGTGCTTGCTTTGAAGCCCAAAATCAAAAATGTGGTGTGTGGGTTAGGCGTAGGGTCGTATTTTGAACAATGGGGATTTGATAAAGAAATTGTGCATGAAGCGGACTGGGATACTTCATTAGATATGGAAAGTGGCATGACCATCCATGTTTTGCCGGCACGTCATTTTTCCGGTCGGCTCCTAAGCCCCAACAAGACGTTGTGGGCCGGATTTGCACTGGTTACTCCGCAACACCGGATATTTTACAGCGGCGACAGTGGCTATGGGCCGCATTTCAAGGAAATTGGCGAAAGGTTAGATGGGTTTGATCTTGTCCTTATGGATAACGGACAGCATGACAAGCGGTGGCCCTACCTCCATATGATGCCGGAAG
>CAYUNV010000063.1:7010-14508 GCA_964446265.1 uncultured Negativicutes bacterium
GGTCGGCATTACCGATGCAGCGCGGCGGTCAGCCGGAAGAAGTGGCGCAGGCCACTGAAGAATTGAAAGCCAAAGCATTGTTGCCGGGCCATACGGGCAAGTTCGCCATTGCAAACCATCCCTGGGATGAGCCGTTCAAGCGTATCACTGCTGCCAGCCAAAACAAGAACTATAGGCTCCTAACACCGGTGATTGGACAGCCTGTGGAACTTCAAAACCAACAACAAGTATTTTCCCGTTGGTGGGAAACGGTCCAATGAAAATAAGCCGGTTATGATGGTCTTTGCTAAAATTTCTTGACTTGGAGTTAGCTTCAATTGTAGACTGGATTTCAGGGAGGTCGATTTACATGCTAATTGCAGAAGTAAGTGAGACATTTGGTATTACACAGGATACGTTACGTTATTATGAACGCATCGGGTTAATTCCCACTGTGAACCGTAATAAAAGCGGAATCAGGGATTATACGGAACAAGACTGCAGATGGGTCGAATTTATCAAATGTATGCGCAATGCTGGCCTTCCGATAGAAGTCTTGATTGAGTATGTTCAGTTGTTTCAACAGGGTGAGGAAACGGTTGAGACAAGAAAAGAAATCTTAATCGAGCAGCGCAGGCAACTCAAAGCCAGGATGGAAGATATGCAGAAAACCTTAGACCGCTTGGATTACAAAATTGCAACCTATGAGCAAGGCGTAGCGGTGGCGGAAAAAGCGCTAAATAAACCGGAACATTAAAAAAATCTTGTATTTTCTAAGGTCATCCTTAGAAAATACAAGATTTTTTTTGATCAACTATTTTCTTTATTGGCCACCAACAGTGCTGGTGCCTGATTTTAGACAGATGTGGTAATTTATTGCTATCCAAAAAGACAAAATAACTATATGTTCTTTTTAAAAACACAAATGTATTTTTAAAAAGAACATATATTACAAATAACATAAATTTATAGCTAAAAAAGTTAAAAACGTGTTGACATGCTATAAAATATATAGTATATTGTATACAATATCAAATGAAAGGGTGATAAATGATGAACAAAACTGTAACGCATGAAAGTATGGAACAATATGGAAATGAACATGGAACAGGCGCTATCCAGAGCAGCGGAAAGCAACCGGGAGACGAGCGGTGCGAGTGGTGTGGAAGCATCAGCAGTGGATATCTTCATGAGTGCTTAACTTCTAGTTTTTTACCGTTCGGTGATTAGGAATAATGGAGATTTCATCTCGTTATCTTTGCAAAGAAATCCTACACAGGGATTTCCTAATTACCAGTTAACTTCGTGCTTATAAAGAAAATGCATAGTGAACTTACGATTTTCAACAGGCACGCGTATTGGCGTGTTTTTTCTTTTGGCTAACAAGCAAGTTGCAACGGTGAATGTAGGCAATATTACCAAACGATTGCCATTCTGAAAAATATTTTTGTGTATACGAAAATATCTATTTACTTTTTCGAAAACAAGTGTATAATAAAAAACGTGATACAAATTTTTTTAATACTTTGACCATGCGGGACAAAAAAAGTCCAAGCAGTAAACAAAATGCACGGCGTTTAAAATGATAATTGAAACAATATCGATGACCTATCAAATATATCAAAAATTAATGTAAACATTTTACGCATTTCTTGAGAAAAATGCGGGACAAAAGTACAATTTTATTTTGCGTTATAGGGACGAAATAAGTCCCTATAATCATAGAATGTAACAGATTGAAAGAAGGAGGAGAGAATATTATGGTTTTCATGGTTTGGGATGATGGCGATTGGGAAGATGAGGACGAAAAACTATGGGATGCTGATTATGACCTCCCGCATGTCAGTACAACAACCGCAGTAACTAAATAAAGCTTATACATTGCACTACCTTAACTCATAGGGTAGTCTTTTTTTTTATTCTTTTTCGTTGAACCGTTATTGCGGAAAGTATTGAGTTTGCATAACTGCATTATGTTTGCTAAAATTATCCTATGAAGAAGGCATATTAATTTTCATTGGATAAAAATAGCAAAGGAATGATGTCATGTTTGATATATCAGATCGGACGATCGCACTGCTTATTGTAGCCGGGGGTGCGTTTGCGTTAGGAATTGGTACGGCGGTTGTCATACGGTTCATTAGAAATTTGCGAAAAAGTAAAAGTTCATAAATCTTGATTATTGTTCTTGCAATTCATTATGAATTAGTACAAACTGTGGGTGTTTATAAGGAAGGGAACTCGAAAAATGGCGGTTGAATTATCCGGTGGTTGTAAAAACTGCACGATGCTTCTGATTAGACGATGTTATGGGCGTAATTGGTGGTTTCGGCTGGTCCGAGAGCCATTGATGTGAGGGATGCGGATCCTAGCATGGTGGAATAGAATTGATGTACGGGGTCATGGGACCGGAAACCCGGAATGCCGGGGGTGTATTCGGTTCATTAAAAGCGAATTGGAAGAAAAGTCGCCCACGTTTGTCTTTCTTAACAAATATATCGGACTGAGGTTTAAGGTATTGCGGGATTCGATGCTTACGCAGGAAGATTTTGGCGAAGCAAAACGTTACGCCAAAGAAGCGATGGTGAAAGAACAAGCCAATAAGTGACATCTTTTGACTAAAACTCAATGGGGTGAATTGACATCCAAATGGGGTAATGGTATAATACTTCTTGTTGCGATGCGGCGGAATTTATATTCTGTTGCATGAACATAATTTTGCGCTTGTAGCTCAGGGGATAGAGCAACGGACTTCTAATCCGTTGGTCGCACGTTCGAATCGTGCCAAGCGCGCCAATGCAATGTAGATAACTCAAGGCTTGATGGCTTTGGGTTATTTTATTTATGTTAACTGTCCCTTAAGTTGTCCCTTAGAGTATAAAAATTAGTTCAAGGCATAACAAATATTCACCAAGATTATCCAATTAAATGCAAGATATTTCGCTCCGGTCTTGTCTCTATTATATGGATATAAGTGATTGTTTGTGTTCTTTTTCTACTGACGAGAATTTGCAAATCGTTGAAACGGATTACCGGCAAGATTGAGCAGATTGATATTAAGCCGAAAAAATAGTTGATAGTTAGGTTAGTGGGTAGGGCGGTATTTTATTTTTCGGCACAAAAGCCAAACCGGTCGATACCGGCATGGTGTAATATTCGATTTTAAAAAGGAAATTTCAAAAACATTTAGAAAGAATACGTTGAAAAGGAGTGATTTAGATATGGATGTTAATTGGGTTGTAACCATAGTAACTGTGGGATTATCGATCCTTGTTTCAATTATCACATCATATATTACAACAAAAATAAGGCTTAAAGTAGAGAAAAGGGTCAAACGCAAAGCTGTTTTAAATGCAATTTATGCGGAAGTAGATTGTTTGCTTAATTTAATAACCGATAGGGCTGATATGTTAAATAATATAGACAGAGATAAAGCAGCATTGGCAACGTTGCCTCTGTCGCAAAATTACTTTTCCGTATATGAAAAGAATGCTGGCGATTTGAGTGTTTTAAGCTCGAATGAGTTAGTTAAAGATATTATTAGCACTTATATGGAAACAAAAGGTCTTTTTGATGATGTGAAAGGCTTTTCTGATCATTCGATGGAAATTAAAAAAATTATTGGCAATAACGGTGGAAATTTGGCGAAAGACAATTCAGTGTTTATTCAAGACCAAAACATGTATTTAATTTCAATTATGGATAATCGGATCCCTAAAGTGGTTAGTTTGCTTGGTGGTGTTAAAAATAAATTGCAAAAAGAAATTACTGGGTCGAATTAAATTCCCAGCAAATAAAATAAAACAACCGTATCTGCCAGCAATAACAGACACGGTTGTAGGGAGATGACGTCTCGCACCAGACGACGTATTTAGTTTAGCGCTAACTCGGTGGGGTGTCAAAAATAGGCGGTGCTGGTTGCTTGGATTGCTGTTCCATTTTATCCAGTAAATTTGCTGTTCTTCGAGTGTTTTCCTCGATATCAATAAATATTCTCAGCGATTCGCTACATGCTAATAAAAATATTCCTGCGATAACGCAACCGATAAGCCCTCCTATGGCGTATCGGTTTTGATCAATAACTACTGCTAATATTCCAATGAGTACCATAGCAACAGCCGAAAGTTTAAAAAACCATGAAATCAGTTTTAATGACGGGTAACTTCTTTTAACTTCCATGTTATCGCGCCTCCATTTTTATATTTATGTAATGGTCTACGAAACTATTAATTATAACCATTGTAACTAATGCCTTGAAGAGTAGTAGTCTATTATGCTTATAACAATAATTATTAAAAGCAATATTGTAATTAATTTCGAAAAGTAACCAACAGAATTTTGGCAACCTTCATTTTTAACAATAATTATTTTTTGTGGTTCATCGACGCATTTCGGACAACATTTCCAGTCGTCCTCTAATTTAAGACCGCATTTTTGGCAGTACACACGATCACACTCCTTTATTTATTAAGTTTTTTTGTTTAGGAGGGAAAATCCTTCTTTGAACATCTAATTATCGATTTGCTTGTCGAAAACGGACATATTGGCATTGTGTATGTGTGTATAGGCAGCCAGCTAGCTGAGTAAACGTAAGATCACATAGCAAAAGAAGACCATTGATGAATTAAACCGGCTTTCGGTTTTTCCCGTTGAATGGCCATGGTTAACGCTTTACAAGCAAGATTGGAATTTGGTCTGCTGCCAATTGCCCAACCAACCAGTTTGCGTCGAGCAAGGTCTAAAACTCCGGCTAAATAACACCATTTTCCACCGAATCTGACATAAGTAAGATCCGTCAGGCAGACGGCATTAAATTCTTTGCAATCAAACCTTTGCTCTAGCAAGTTGTCGTATGCTCTCTCGTTTGGATCTGCTTTGGTTGTTTGTGGCTTATATTTACTTTTGATTCGGGCTTTAATTCCGTTTACACGCATGATCCGCTGAACTTTACTGCGGCCAATCAAAATACCTTTTTCATTGAGTTCTTCATAGACTTTTTGAACGCCATAATTATTGTCGTTTTCGCGCTCAACTTGACGAATATGAGCTAATAAGACCAAATCTTTTTCGCGAGGTTTGGGGCAACCAGCCTTGACCCAGGCATAATAACCGCTTCGTGATACTTCTAGAACGCGGCATAATTCCAGAACAGCATAGTGGAAGCGGTGATCATGGATAAACTGATACTTTATTTGCTGTTCTTTGCGAAGTATACCGCAACTTGCTTTAAAATAGCGATCTCATTGTCTAGTTCTTTAATCTTTCGTTGCGCGTTTCGTAATTCTTCTTCATCCGGTTTCAGCTTGCCTGAACCCGGGAAAGCATGTTCTGGATCTTCTTTGTATTGTTCCACTCATTTATAGTTAAGGGAGGGTGCGATGGTAAAAAATATTATTCATAGTAATAAATTATCTAGAATGCAAGAACAATGGAGAGTTATTGATCAGAAAGGTAATTGTGTTATACCGCTGCACTATTGTTCAGCAGAAAACTTTTCTTGTGGGTTGGCGATGGTGGAATATGAACAAAATGGATGGGGGTATGTTGGCAAAGCAGGGAACAACGCCATTTCTCTTCCGTATGAGTCAGGCCGGAGTTTTGTTGAAGGTCTGGCGATAGTGGCAAACAGAGAACAATATGGTGTTATTGACATTAATGGTAATGAAATAGTTCCTTTAAAACATGATTTTATATCCAATTTTTCAGAAGGAATGGCAGCCTTAAAAAGAAAAGGGAAATGGGGCTATATAAATAAAGCAGGAATTGAAGTGATTGAGCTACAGTATGATGATTGTTGGGATTTTGATGAGGGCATGGCTAACGTTTGTAAAAAAATATATTAAGTTTCCTTTGGTATAGTAAATCTAGATAATGAATGATAGGTGCAGTTGTGTAGTTGTGTCAATGCTGGAGTGAATTTGACCGAATGGAAGTGCGGACAAAAATATAAATACTAAAAAAAGTAAAAAAATATTATTATCTATATTTATTTATTATATATGTTATGATATATTAATAAATAAAAAGGTGATGATTATGAGAGCTTGGATGATCCGACCTAATCCGATCAAAATCGATCGTATGAATGAATTTCTGGAACGAAATATAATTGCTGTCGGCTGGCCGAGATTACCATCATTATCGAAATTTGATGCCGAAGCGGTAAAAAAACTGTTGATCCAGTATTACCCGGATGAATACTCCGACAATCCGGTTGCTTTACGCAATGTAGCATCCTTGCTGGTTTCGTTTTGCACGATGATGCAGTCGGGGGATTATATCGTTGTACCCCATAAAGATAATATCTACTTTGGTCGGGTTACGAGCGATTATTATTATGATGTTGGAAAGGCAAACGATCGTGATGGATATCCGCATCAAAGAAAAGCGGAATGGCTGAAAGGTCCGGTGTTCCGCGACGAGTTGCCAGCGGAGTTGAGAGGCAGTTTGCGGTCGCAAATGACGTTAACCAATTTGACGCCGCGTTTGGCGCAGATTGAAGAATTAATAGGAAATAAGCCTGCGCCGAAAGCAACTGTTTCGGATACGGGATTAGCCGGTTTAATGGCTGAAGCAATTAATATCCTGAAAGCTGAGATGGAAAGCAGCGATCCAGATAGACGGTTGAAAGCGGCTTTGGAAATCATGCGATTGAAAAAAGAAGGAATTATCGATTGATACTGACGAAAATTGAATAAGAATGCGGGGCGGATGTTTTTACATCCGTCCTATTTTTATTTTATAAAGTAAATAAAAGAAGATAAAAAGTAAATAAAAAGAACATATATTGACACGTATATATATTATGTGATATTATATATTCAAGAAATGAAGGGGGTTGAGACAGATGGAAGCATATGGACGTTTTATCAAGAAAAACGGGGAAGTTTTTCGTACGGCTGCGGAATTGAAATGGGGAAATAGTGATCAACTTTTAGGAATATTCGTTTTGATGAACCCAGGTTCTGCAAAGTTAAAACTTGTGGCCGATGAACAACGTCTCCAAGAAGAAAAGGGAGAAGTGATAGGCGAACTTGTTATTGATCCTGCAATGCGGCAAATGGAGAAAATTGTCCATGGATTATATGATGGAAATAAACTAGAAGGCAAAGTGCTGATCCATAATTTATTTTCTTTGCGGGAACCGAAAAGCGAGGTAGCTTTGAATAAGTTCGGCAAGCTCTGGGAACAACAAGAACCTTTGATAAAACAACTGTCTTGTAATCGTGAAGAATTGAAGCAACAAGTACAAACGGCTGGATGGCTTCTGTTTGGTTGGGGATTGAGTTGCGCTGATAATCTAAATTTGCGTGAACATATCTATGAATGGCATAAGATCGCCTGCGAAACAGGGACTATGGTTTTAGGCAAAAAGGACCGAAGCGATTATCGTTATTTTTACGTGCGACCACAACTTGTAGCAGAACAAGAAAAATATTGCCTCTATATTGCTAATCAGTATAAAGAATTGTCTCGTTTGCGGTAAAACTAACAACGGGAGGACCTGACAGATGAAAGT
>CAYUNV010000064.1:0-1534 GCA_964446265.1 uncultured Negativicutes bacterium
GACTCTTCGCGATGGATATGCACATTTGCCTAAGCGGTACCATAACCAAATCCGTGAAATTGCCGCCATGGTACTGCAGTATTAAATTTCAAATTCTATTTTGTTGTAAAAGAAGCGGTTACTTTACTTTCTGTAGATGGAACGGCAAAAATTATTTCCGGCCGGCGCTGTTGTAACTTTTAGTGACGGGGGAGCATCTTTTGCTGGCAACAATTAATTCGTCAACTATTGATTTCCCATTCTACATGCTTTTGTTAGGGTTAAGACGATCCGGTTTGTTTTGCGACTGTTTTCTAATTAACTGCATCTGTTGGTATTTGTATTGTTTGTCGAATACCAACAGGTGCAGTTTGACATTCTGCAAAATTGTTTTGCATACAATATTGTGATTGTATGCAAATTGCTGCGATGTTATAATTGTTTACAAAGAAGTGGAATAACTGGTTGTATTATTATGTAGATTGTAACGCTCCATTGGGGAATAGGCACCCGCAGGACACAGTTGCTGCAGATGGAGTATATTCTTCAGCGGCACGGGAAACTCCACTGAAGAAAGTTTACATTTATCGAAAGATGAGGTTGCGGATATGAATAGTAGAGAAGCTGTATCGGAGACGGATTACGTTGTAACAGATCGTGATTTTTGGCAGGGGGTTATCAGCAGCGGACCGATTATGCTAGGCGTTATCCCTTTTGGCATTGCCTGTGGGGTAATGGGATTGACTGTCGGCCTGACACCGTTGGAAACGGTAATGATGTCGCTTTTGGTGTTTGCCGGTGCGAGTCAATTTATCGCTATTACCATGCTGGGCGCCGGAATTTCCGGCTGGGGTTTAATTGTTTTCACAACCCTGTTGGTCAATTTACGACATATGTTAATGAGCGCATCCTTGGCGCAATACATGATACGACAGTCAATGTTTCGGCAGGCATTTTTATCCTTTTTGCTGACGGATGAAGCCTATGCGGTGACCATCAGCCGTATTTATAAGGAAGGGTATAGCGCTGCCAGCCAATTCGGCGCCAGTATTAGTTTATACATTACTTGGGCTTTGTCCACCATTGCCGGTGTTTTTGTCGGCAGCTATATTCCCGATCCTTTATCTTGGGGCCTGGACTTCGCTATGCCGGCCACTTTCTTGGTATTATTGGTACCGCGGATAACGGACCGGACCAGTGTGGTTGTATGTATTGTTGCCGGTCTCATTGCTGTGGTCGGTTCTTTATACCTTCCCGGCAAATGGTATATGATTGCTGCCGCTTTGGGAGCAGTTTTGGCCGGTGGGCTTATGGAAGGAGCGAAAACGCGTGAGAAGTGAGATTTTTTTACTCATTGTGGG
This sequence comes from uncultured Negativicutes bacterium, assembly GCA_964446265.1. GTDB lineage: Bacteria > Bacillota > Negativicutes > CTSoil-072 > CTSoil-072 > CTSoil-072. The sequence goes on from CAYUNV010000064.1 coordinate 1,341, forward strand.
CATGGCCTTGGTAACGTTTGCGACCCGGTTTAGTTGTGTGGCTTTATTTCGGCAAACCGGCATGCCTGCTTGTTTGGAACGGTGGTTAAAACATATTCCTGCTGCCATTCTTACAGCGTTGATTGTACCGGCGCTGATATTGCCTAAGGGTCAAATTGATATTTCAGTCCAGAATCATTACCTGTTGGCCGGTC
>CAYUNV010000064.1:1544-7159 GCA_964446265.1 uncultured Negativicutes bacterium
TCTTGTCGCGGCATTGGTTGCCTATAAGAGCCGCAATATTGTTATTACACTGGTGCTTGGCATGGGGACTATGTTGACATTGCGTTTTTTAGGTTAGCCGAGATATAGAACCGATAAAAAAACTGCTGCCTGCTTAAAAAGGCAACAGTTTTTTATTTATGTACTTTATTTTGTCGATACAGTCAAAGCTATACTGCCGACGTTAAGGCTTTTGGTTAAGTCGATTTCCTGTATTAATGCCGGTTCGTAACCATTTTTCTGGATCGTTAGGGAATAGCTGCCGGGTTCTAGCCGTTTAAACCAGAAGTCGCCAAAATCATCGGTGCTTTGGTGTTGGCTTTTGCCGGTAGCAAGGTTAGCCAAGGTAACTGTTGCACCTTCCAGAATTTCATCGATACCCGGATCATAGACGTCGCCGGCTAGGAAAAATTTGGGCAGATTAAGGTAATAAACCCTTGGTTTCAGACCTGCTTCGGGCTCGATTACTTCGGCCTTGGCAATCAACTCTATAAAGTCTGCTTCTTCACCGAATTGTATTGCCTCAACGCCGCACGAATCGACGCAGCGCGGCAATTTTCCCTGATCAACCAGATGGGCGCAGCCGGTACATTTTTGGGGCAGTTGGAGGGACTCGTTCCAATAAATTGCGCCATACGGGCATGCTTCTATCAATTCGCGTTTTCCAGCCGCTTTTTCCGGATCAATGATTACCAGTCCGTCGGTACGTTTGTACACCGCATCGCCGGCGGCTTGCATACAAGCAGGATTATCACAATGCATACAAGGTTGCGGCGTGTAGGTAATTTTCACCTTGGGAACTTGCCCATGCACTGTTTCATTCATTTTCAGCCAAAAGTGGCCTGTATCCGGCTGTGATTTCGCTATAGGCATCCAGTCGTTGGCAACGTGTTCATCTTTACAAACCAGTTGGCAGCTATAGCAGCCATTGCATTTGGCGACATCAATCACAAATACTTTCATGCCCACTTTCCTCCTTCGATCCATGACTCAATACAGACTCCGCTGGCTGGATCATATTTTCTGCTAAAGGCGTCTTTATGTTGATCATGCAAAGCGGCAATATCTGCTTTTTCGATGTTTACCAAGTATCCGCTGGTCACTTCGCCAACGCAATTTTTGGAAGTTACCGCTGTAGGGCAGATCAAGTTGTTCGCGCCGCCCCGGTCACTCTCCCCGGGAACGATGGGGTCAAGCCGCGCTCCGTGGTCCTGGTAAACCACTCCCGGCATAATCCGTTCCGTAACGTAAGCTCCGCCCAGGACAAAGCCGCGATCATTCAAGACTTTTACAACATCACCGCTGACCACGCCGAGTTTGGCGGCATCAAGCGGATTGATCCAAACCGGTTCATAGAGGTAGCCGTCGGATCCGCGCACTTTGCAGGTTGGAATCTCCCGCAACCAGGAAATGTCGTCCAAGTTCGCATGAACCCGCCAGCGGGGATGGTTGGATACAATGAGATACGGAAATTTTTCCGATCGCGGATGGAGCAGGCTTTCTTGATGGCTTTCACCGTATGGGATCCAATGTGGTACCGGTGACCTTTCCTGGTCATCCGGGAAATATTCGGCCAGATCTTCGGAATAAAATTCGAGCAGGCCGGACGGCGTAGAGAGGGGATGGGAGGCAGGATCTTTGTAAAACTTACTGAAGCCTGGCGGATCGTCTTCCCAGTCTTCGGCTGTTGGAACCATAAAATATTCTTTTTTTCTAAAATCATCATAACTGATCATGCCGGCTATTCCTGAATCATCGAAAGCATCCTTTATATTATCCTCGATGCTTTTTCCTTGGGTGTATTGTTCAAAAAGGCCAACTTTTTTAGCAACTTCGCATACTGCTTCATAATCGCTTTTTGACTCACCAAGCGGTTCAATGCATTGTCCCTCGAACACCAGATGGTTGTATAGGCCGCTCATGGTGTCCGCGCTAATATCCGTTTCTTCGAATTTTGTATTGATCGGCAGGATAATATCGGCAAACAAACAGTCATTTTCCAACCAGGGATGTTGGGCTACAACGCATTCAATTTTGGCGCTGCGCAATGCTTCAATCATTTGGTTGCCGCCGTTCCAGCAGGTAGTCCAACAAGGGGTATCCGTCCAAATCATGTGGATTTCCGAACCGCCTTCTTCAATGGGATATTCATATTGAAGAAATTGGTCTTCGCGAGATACGCCGGCGCAGCTTGTTCCGTACCATTTTAGCGGTTCGTCGCTTAAGATTGCCTGAGCGATTAGCGTTTTTGGAATAAATTGGGGTGGTATTTGGTATTTCCAGCCATGATAGCAGGCTTTGACATTGGGGATTACTTTGCTGCGGGGCGCCGGGTTGAGGCGGTGCAGCGAATATTGCTGCCATTCAAGAAATTTAAGCTGGGCCTGACCGGGTTTACCCAATCCCTGCATCGCTAACAAGCAGACTTCCAACCTTGCCGGTTCGTGGGAATACGTTGAGCGGATAAAAGAACCGCCGTTGCAATGGCCGATGCTGGTAGCTTCCTTCGCCCATTTTCGGGCCAACGCCTTGATGATTCGTGACGGGACACCAGTGATTTTGGCTGCCCAGACGGGAGTTTTAGGAATTCCGTCATCTTCCCCCAATACGTAACTCTTGAATTGATCAAAGCCAATGGAATGGGTTGCCAAGTACTCCTTGTCATAGCTGTTTTCCATAATCCAGGTATAGGCAATGGCTAACTGCAGCGCTGAATCGGTATTGGGCAGTACCGGGATCCACTTATCGGCATGGACTGCTGCGCCGTAGTTTAAGTCTGGGCAGATGTAGATTGACTTAATTCCCAGTTCGGTGAACCAATAGCATAACCGGCTGGCCTGAAGTCCTCCCCAACCCCAAGGGGTTGTTTCAGGATCAGCGCCCCAAAACAGCATCATTTGCGTATGTTCCGAGATGTCTTTCCAAAGGTTTGCCTGGTCGCCTTGTCCCACCGGATCCTGACCCCAAACGTGTTTGGCGCCCCAGGCCCAACCTTCCCAACTGTCTGTATTTCTGGCCTGTAATGTATATCCGCCCATTAATTCAAGTAAGTCCATTTGGCAGCCGTGCGGTCCGTGAATTGCTTTTGTTTCGCCATGGCCGTCGCCTTGGGCGAGGATCGAATAATTACCGTACTCTTTATATTGCCGTTTTAATTCGCTGGCGATCAGGTCGCGATCGCCGTTCGGATCCCAATCGATGCGTTTCAACGGATAAAGGACCCGGTTTGGCGAGTAAGCTCTTTTTTTATACACGAGGCTGAACGGCGGAAGCAGGGATTTCATGCTGGCTTTAAATACTTTGCCGCGTGCTTTGATTTGCCATGGATTGAATTCTTCCGGTTGGTATTCTTTTGTATAATTCAGGGGCCGAATGCGCAATATTTTACCGTCTTTAACATCTACTTCGGCTGTATTGGACCCGATTGCAAAACCCTCAAATCCTAATCCCTTGAGATAGGTTTTAATACCTGCGCCGTGGTTGTTTGTTGACATGTTGGCATCCTTCCTTTATACTCTCGTATTTTTGATGAAAATCAGTTTTGTCGAACCAGGCCCCCTTGTATAATTTGATTGACAGCGCGCTTGCTGTATTTCTATGCAATAAATATGCCACGCTTAGAAATTGAACTGGTGACGCGACTTGGCGCGGAAGTTAAGGCTGGATCGTAATCCGTGTTTTTCAACGGGGTGGAACGGCCTCTATATTTGAGAATTCACTGCAGAATAGATGCTTTTATTCTGTTTTAGAGAATCGGAAAAATCCAATCAATGACGGCAACCAGAAAGGCCGCAGAAAAGGTTGGTTGTTGTGCTCCGGGAAGCGGCGTGCTACTATAGAAATATATATTCGAAATATTGTTTTAATTGGCCATTTTATGTTGGCTCGGGAGGAATTTTCACGTGGATTTAACTCATACGGAAAATATTTTCTTTTTTGATGATCAAGATACTTTCGTGGCTAGATGGCAGGAAGTTATTGAGTGCAAACGTAGGTTTCTTTTGAACAATGAAGACCCCAGACACTCGCTTTATATGATTCCCGAAGTCGCAGAATCTTGGATACGGTCCAGAAATTTTGGCGTTGATGCAAACATGAAATTAATTCCTAAAACATTTAAAGTGCCCAGCGAGCAAGATAAAATGCTTATGCAGATTGCTATTCCGCTGGTGAATACTTTTCAGCCGTTGTTAAAAATATCCGGTTATATGTTTTCTTTACATAGCAGTGATGGGACTGTCTTGTATCACAGCGGAGATGAAACCGCTGTTGAGGTTTTTAAAGGCTATCAGGCCCATGTGGGTGCTTATGGCAGTGAAAAAACGATTGGGACGACTGCCCATTCGTTAAGCATTAACCTAAAAAGGCCGGTGCAACTTATTGGTCCGGAGAATTATTGCCTATTATTTGAAAACAATATCAGTTCAGCTTGTCCGATACTATCGGAAAACGGCGAAGTCCTAGGTGGATTAGTATTGGTTAAAATATGGAAAAAGCATCCGGGTGAAGACGAAATTCGTAATTTGCGTTCCCACACGTTAGGTTGGGTCTTATCGATGGGCCAGACGATTGAGACGCAGTTGCAGTTAATTCATCGCAACAATACTCTGAAGGTGGCTAACAGCACCTTGAATACCACGTTGGAATTTATTGATGAAGGAATTATATCGGTCAATCCGGGCGGAACGATTAAACATATCAATCGGGAAGCAGCTAAACTGTTGCAGTTAAATCCGAACCATGCCGTATCCAGAAATATAACCTCTTTTTTTAATGACCAGCCTGCTGTTTTAACAGCGTTAGCAAGCGAAAAACCTGTTGATTTTTTGGAAGCAACAATGAATGGCTATCCTGTTATGTTGTCGCTGAAACCGGTTTCTGAAGAAGATACGAAAACAATGGGGTCGATTCTTCGTCTTTCGCCAATTGGCAAGATCAATGCCTTGGTGAATACGCGGGTTGGTGCGAACGCGAAGTTTAAATTTGATGATATCATTGGCGATAGCGAACCTATTCTTAAGGCAAAATTGATGGGAAAGAAATTTGCCGATGCTTCGGAAAATATTCTGTTGTTCGGAGAAAGCGGTACCGGCAAAGAGCTATTTGCTCAGGCTATCCATAACGAACGCCGTCCGAATAAACCATTCATCGCCATCAATTGCGCCGCTATTCCACGCAATCTGATTGAAAGCGAACTGTTTGGTTATGAGGGTGGCGCCTTTACCGGCGCAGAACGAAAAGGCCGGCCGGGGAAAATTGAACTTGCTAATGGCGGAACACTTTTTTTAGATGAAATCGGTGATATGCCTTTTGAGATCCAGGCGGTATTGTTGCGAGTTCTGGAAGATAAGCAAGTGATGCGGCTGGGCGGGCATTGTTATACAAAAGTCGATTTTCATGTTATTGCTGCGACGAATCAAGACTTGCATAAAATGATTGCCGAAAAGCGGTTTCGCGCCGATTTGTATTATCGTCTTTCCATTTTAAAAATATCATTACCGCCGCTGCGAAAGAGGGGCAGTGACATACTGTTGCTCTGTAAATATTTTGTCGATAATTATTGCCGGAAAATGGGGCTTGTTCCGCCGACGATCAGC
>CAYUNV010000064.1:7169-13213 GCA_964446265.1 uncultured Negativicutes bacterium
AAATCATCGAATATAACTGGCCTGGCAACGTTAGGCAACTTGAAAATGCAATGATCCGTACGGTGAATTTGGCGGAACACAATGTAATTAAGCCCGAACACTTGCCGGATGAAATGATTGCTGCCCTGCAGTCTAATCCGAGTATTTCTGCAGCGAATACGGAGGTATTTTGCTTAAAAGATGCTGAAGCTCTGGCAATAAAAAATGCGTTATCAAGGTGTGACAATAATTTGCCGCTTGCTGCTGATTTATTGGGAATGGGCAAGTCCACCCTCTATAAAAAAATAAAAGAACATAATCTTAATCGACTTTAAAAAACATAAACGAGTATCGGCAAAGTTTTTAACAGCCTTTATAATTTGTTGTTAATAAACATAAAAATGGTATTCGTGATATTTTGTCTACAATCTGGGACCGGCTTTTGCCGGTCTTTCTAAGTCTTTTGAAGGTGTTTTGCCTAATGGCGGGGAAAATCATAGCAGAACGAAACAGTCACAACAATGCATTGTGATGGAGTTGAGAAAGTACCCATGATGGAAAAGTTAAAAAAATCTATACTGTACAAGTATACAGAACAGCTAATTCGACGCTATAGAGATGATGATTTAGCAACAATTAGCGCGCAAATCGCCTATTTTTTGATATTATCATTTTTTCCGTTTTTGTTTTTTCTAATCAATTTATTAAGTTTCACCCATCTTTCTGATCGCTTGTTAATGGCAAACTTTCGTATCATTCTTCCCAATGATGCTGCAATTTTAATAAAAGACATTTTGGTACAGACTGTACAAGCAAAAAGTACAACAATTTTATTGTTGGGCATGCTCGGAAGTTTATGGGCGGCTTCGCAAGGAATGTCGGCTATTATGAGAGGCCTGAATCATTCCTACGGTGTAAAAGAAAGCCGCAATTTTATTAAACGCAACATGATCTCCCTTATGGCTACGATCGGTTTGACCGTTATGATTATCTTTTCCTTTTTTATGATTGTCTTTGGAAGGATCTTGGGCTCTTATGTATTTGGCTTAATGGGAGCAAAGACTTTATTTTATAGTATTTGGTCATTTTTGCGGTATAGTATTTCCCTTACGCTGATGTTTGTTACCTTTTATGTGATTTATAAATACTTACCGAATAAAAAACTGCGATCAAAGAACCTAATCGTAGGCACTGTTTTTACGACCTTTGGTTGGGTGTTGGCTTCCCTACTCTTTTCTTTCTATGTGAATAATTTTGCAAATTATGCAATCATTTACGGCAGTTTGGGTGGTATTTTTGCGCTAATAATCTGGCTCTATATTAGTACGTTGGTCTTTCTTCTTGGCGGAGAATTAAATGCGATTAGCAGCAGTTTTACCGACAAAGAACAGGACAACTAAATTGCGGACGCATTGCGTTTTTGCCCTGTATTTGTTATATTGGAAGTGAGAAAACTTATATGTTCTAGCGGATGCGGCACTAGATTTTGTCTAGGCCGTGTTTTGTTTTTTGGGAGTAGGATGATCCGTAGCGGGAATAGATGAGAGAGGAGTGTTCCACATGCTATCACGTCGTTGCTGTAGAACAATATGGCTGACTATCTTTCTGCTGTTTGGTTTATTTACTTTTGTTGTTAATGCAGAGGAAAATCTGACCGCAGAACAATGGATAGCACGAGGGGATAGTTTTAGTCAGCAACATGATTATGACTCTGCGATTGCATCCTACACTAAAGCAATCGAAATGAATCCTCAACTTGCTGTTGCTTATAATAAACGCGGACTGGCTTATTATTGGAAGGGACAGTTTGAGCAGGCGATTGCTGATTATACGAAAGCGCTAAAAATCGATCCACGGTTTGCAGCGGCTTATAGTAACCGGGGAGCTGCTTACAATGCGTCAGGTAAGTATGATAAAGCGATCGCTGACTGTACAAAAGCCGTGCAAATTGACCCTAAGTACGCAGAGGCGTACAATAATCGAGGCAATGCTTATGTTCACAGAGGAAAATATGATCAAGCAATTGATGAGTACACAAAGGCGTTGGAAATCGATCCACAGTACGTAGATTCGTACAATAAACGAGGCAATATCTATGCGGTTATGTGGAAATTTGAGAAGGCGATTGCCGATTATGACCAGGCGATTACTTTGGACTCCACGCAAGCATATTCTTATTTTAACAAGGCCCACGCTTGCGAAAAATTAGGGAGAAGTCAGGAAGCTGCGGATGCGTATCGGAAATTTATTGAAATCGCGCCGGTTGACCGCGAACAGGATATTTTGTTTGCCAAGCAACGCTTGGCGGCGCTGGGCCGGTAGTGCGGTTAATTATCTATGGAGAGAAGGAGCGCTAATTATTTGTGTAACCGTAACCGGTCAAATAGGGCCGGTTTTTTCGTTTTTTAAAGGGAAAGAGGTCAGTGACAAAGAATTTTAACTTATTAATAGGTGCGCAGCGACCGTTTGTTTTTTAGGCATGGCTAGGTGTTAAGTAAACGCGCTAATAGGATCTCATGTTAATAGGTGCGCAGCGACCGTTTGTTTTTTAGGCATGGCTAGGTGTTAAGTAAACGCGCTAATAGGATCTCATGCTGTGCGAAAGATAAAAAATTTTGATAATGAGGGATGATCATGAAGAATCTGACAATGTTGACCGATTTATACCAACTCACGATGATGCAGGGGTGGTATTTTTCCGGGAAGGCAAATCAAAAAGCGGTATTTGACCGCTTTTACCGCACTAATCCATACCATGGCGGATATACGGTTTATGCCGGATTGGAACATGTGATCCAATATGTCAACGAACTTTCATTTAGTGAAGAAGATATTGATTACTTACGTTCACTGGGAATTTTTAAAGAAGATTTTTTAAACTATTTGTTACATTTTCAATTTACCGGTGACATCTGGTCAGTGCCGGAAGGAACGGTTGTTTTTCCGGGAGAGCCGCTGTTAGTTGTGCAAGCCAATTTTATGGAAGCGCAATTGATCGAAACTGCTTTATCGATGTTCCTTAATCATGAAAGCCTTATCTGTACGAAAGCCAGCCGTATGCGGAGTGTCGCTGCGGAAGATCTGCTGATGGAATTTGGCCTTCGCCGCGCTCATGGGGTCGACGCAGGTGTTTATGGAGCCCGGGCGGCAATCATTGGCGGTTTTGATGCAACTTCAAACGTAATTGCCGGAAAAATGTTTGGCGTTCCTGTCGCCGGGACGATGGCTCATAGCTGGGTTATGAGTTTTCCGTCTGAACTCGATGCTTTCCGAGAATATGCGCGGCAATATCCCGGCAATGCCATCTTATTGGTCGATACGTATAATTCATTGCAGAGCGGTGTTCCCAACGCCATCAAGGCGTTTAAGGAATTGATGGCGAAAGGCGTTAAATTTGGCAAGTACGGGATCCGGTTTGACAGCGGCGACTTGGCCTATTTATCGAAGGAAGCAAGAAGAATGCTTGATCAGGCCGGGTTAAAGGATGCCGTGATCAGTGCTTCGAACGACCTTGACGAGTATATTATCCGCGACTTGAAGATGCAGGGGGCAAAAATTACGTTATGGGGTGTAGGAACTAAGTTGATTACATCTGATGGCAGTTCATCGTTGGGCGGAGTATACAAACTGGCAGCTGAATACGACGAAAATTTGATTATCCCTAAAATGAAAATATCTGATAATGTTGAGAAAATAACAAATCCCGGGATTAAAAAGCTGTATCGGGTGTATCAAAACGGAAAAATTAAAGCTGACCTGATTGCCCTGGCGGATGAAACAATCGACAACAGCCAGAATATCATTGTGTATGATGAAACGCATATGTGGAAAAAAAGCGTTCTTGCTAAGGGTTCTTACGTCGTGAAAGAAATGTTGGTTCCTATTTTCAAAAATGGAGTTTGCGTGTATCAGCAACCGTCCTTGCAAGAAATTAAGGTTTATGCCCAATCGGAAATGGAATCGTTGTGGGATGAATTTAAGCGGTTAACCAATCCCGATAGAATGAAGGTAGATTTGAGTGAGAATTTGACTGCGTTGAAAAAACAATTGTTGTATGAAGCCAAACAAGAATGGTGAATGAATAAGTGGGGGGAGAAGCATGAAGGCCCTGCTAAGAGGATTGCTCAAGCTGTTGTTTAAAACCAGGCTGATTGGCGGGGAAAACCTTAAATTTGACGGGCCGTCGATTATACTGCCTAACCACGTATCGTTTCTTGATGCTATCCTTTTGTACGCTTATTTACCCCAGGATGTCTATTTTGTGATCAATACGGCAATTGCTGCCAGAATTCGCTTTGTTTTGCGCTGGGTGAATTATGTCACCGTCGATACGTTTAACCCGTATTCGCTTAAAAAAATTGTCGGTGTTATTAAAGAGGGACGGACCGTAGTTTTCTTTCCGGAAGGCCGTATTACAAGAACCGGAAATTTAATGAAAATTTATAGTGGTGCGGGGTTTATTGTTCACAAAACAGGGGCTGCACTGTATCCGGTAATTTTTCACGGGCCGGAATTATCCAAGTTTTCCAGAATTACCGATAAGGTGAAGTCTCGTTGGTTTCCTACTATAAGTATTTGTATTGGCCAACCTGTACAAATCAACCCTTCCCGGGCGAAAAGTTTTCGCCTGCAGCGAAAAGAAATCAGCGACCGCATTCTTGTGTTGCTGCAACAGTATATCTTTGAGGCCAAACAGCGCCAGGACAGCAGAGGCAATTTATTCGATAAGCTGCTTGATGCGGATAAACTGCATGGCGGCAGTAAAATTATGGCTGAGGATATGGACGGTACGATCACTTGCCGGCGGGCGCTTATCGCCAGTTATCTTTTTGGCAATAAATTGTGTTCTGTTTTAGGGGGGGAAGAGACAGTCGGAATTATGCTGCCCAATTCTATTGGCCACGTAGTGACGTTGTTTTCTTTATTTTACCTGGGAAAAACCCCGGCCATTCTTAATTTTAACGCCGGGATCGTAAATATCCTGGATTGCAGTGCATTTGCAGGGGTCAAGACCATAGTGACATCCCGCGCTTTTATTGAGAAAGGCAATTTTGCCGAATTGGAAACCAGACTGGCAGAGAAATTTCGGATCGTATACCTCGAAGAACTCAAAATGCAGGTCGGGCTGGTTGACAAATTATCCGCCCTCTATAAGTATTTGGCCAAGGAGCCGGCAAAACAGGATGGCAGTTTAATTCTGTTTACCAGTGGCACAGAGAGTAAACCAAAGGGAGTAGTGCTCCGGCATAAGCAGATTTTGGCCAACATCCATCAGGCGAGCAGTGTGATCGATTATACCCATAAGGACAAAATGTTGAACGCGCTGCCGATGTTTCATTCTTTTGGTTTAACCGCGGGAACGCTATTACCGGTTTTAAATGGGGTGGAGGTGTTCCTTTATCCGAGCCCGCTGCACTATAGGACATTACCGGAGATTGCTTATGATCGAAATATCACGATCTTTTTAGGCACGCCAACCTTTCTTCATGGTTATGCTAAATTTGCCCATCCGTATGATTTTTACAATGTGCGGTACGTTCTTTCGGGCGGCGAAAAGCTGAAGGAGGAGGTGCGGCAATTGTGGCAGGATAAGTTTGGCATCCGCATATTGGAAGGCTATGGGGCTACTGAGACGGCGCCGGTACTTAGTTTAAATACGCCATTGCTTCACCAAACCGGTACGGTAGGGCGGTTTTTGCCTGGCATTGAGTATCGTATTGAGGAAGTGCCCGGCATTGAAGAGGGCGGAGATCTATGGGTAAAAGGGCCTAACGTGATGGAAGGATACCTGTTGTATGGAAAAGGCTTTGTGCCGGCTTCCGAATGGTACAATTGCGGGGATGTCGTTAGTGTTGACAGCGATGGATTTCTTATTATTAAATCAAGGCTTAAACGGTTTGCCAAAGTATCCGGTGAGATGATCAGCCTGGATGCTGTTGAAGAAATAGCGGAAAAATGTTTTGGCACGGATCGGAACGCCGCTATCAACATTCCCGATGTTAAGCGCGGGGAAAAAATTGTTCTTTATACGATGTATAAAAACGCTTCCCGGCAGATGTTGCGGG
>CAYUNV010000064.1:13223-14466 GCA_964446265.1 uncultured Negativicutes bacterium
TAATTTATGAGCCATACGCGCCAAAACATGTTGTCCATGCCAGCGAAAATTATTGTTGTCGACAAGCTGCCTCTCTTGGGAAGTGGTAAAGTTGATTACGTTACGCTCAAGGGACTTGGGCAAGAGAAGGCTGGAGAAGCAGGTTTTCAGTGAAAAATAGGGAATGTTTGTATAAATACTTTACAGTGTAAGGAGTTGGAGAGTTTGAAATTATTGACCGTGCAAAAAGGATCGGAATATGGATTGGGAGTTCTCACGGAACAAGGAATATTGGACGTTGAACGGGCTGCTGCTTATTTTTCCCGGACTGTTCCTTGCACGATGGATGCGTTGATTAAAAGCGGTGCAAACGGTTGTGAGGCTTTGGCAAATCTTGTTGACCAGGTTGAGACTGCAAAAGAATCTTCATTATTTTTGCCGGAAAAGAGTATTGTTTATGGACCTTGCGTCACAAATCCGGAAAAAATTCTTTGCGTGGGACTAAATTATCGCAGACATGCTGTTGAAACCAATTTGCCCATCCCCACTTCCCCGGTGTTGTTTAGCAAATTTAATAACTCATTAGCCGCACACCAACAGACAATTCCACTTCGCCCACTCGCCGAAAAGATCGATTACGAAGTCGAATTGGTTATCGTGATCGGTAAAACTGCGAAAAACATTACGGAATCCGAAGCCCTATCCTATGTATTCGGTTATGCTGCCGGGAATGATTTATCCGATCGCGACCTTCAGTTTAGGACCGGACAGTGGCTGCTTGGCAAGACGTGTGATGGTTTTGCCCCGGTTGGTCCATATCTTGTGACGGCAGATGAAGTGGCGGATCCGAATCAGCTGCATCTGGAATGCCGCGTAAATGGGGAAACCCGGCAATCGTCCAATACGAAGGATATGATTTTTAGTTGTGCGGAATTAATCAGCTATATTTCGCAATATATGACATTAAAACCAGGTGATCTGATCTTCACAGGAACACCGGAAGGAGTTATTGTCGGGTATCCTCAGGAAAAACAAGTGTGGTTGAAGGCCGGTGACGAAGTCGTCACTTCCGTCGAAGGCCTTGGGGAATTACGGGTTTTGCTGGCTTAATCCTGCCGAACAGTAGAATTTAACCGTTGGAGGGGTATGTGTGCAAAAGATGAAATGGTTTGTGCTTGTGATTTGTTTTACAATGATTTCGGCATTTCCACTAAGTGCTTTCGCCTCTGAACAGAAGGCTGGCGGAGAACTTACGGCCAAGATT
>CAYUNV010000065.1:0-2504 GCA_964446265.1 uncultured Negativicutes bacterium
CTTAGCAGTATTTCTTTATCGTTTCCTACATTTAAATTGCCATGTATATGCCCTTTTAACTGGGATTCGCATCCACCTAAAGATAAAATAATGGAAAACGTTAAAAGTTCCCTTGTTTTTATATCCAGTCCTTTTCTTGTATAGTAATCGCCAAAACAATTTGCCGATAGATAGTGTTGAATATGAACCTGATTCGCTGGTGCTTCTTGAAGCATTTTATCAATCATTTCACCAAAGATGGTTTTCTGCAATTCTAATCCTTTTTCATAACGTGTTTCCGGCGACGTTGTCGATTGACCTTCGAGCGGCAGCTTTACGCCCCTTCTTTCCAATATCTCGTTGGTCGCATGAATAAAATCAAATGCCTTGGCAATGCCAACATACGGCACGGATTGATAGACAATTTCCTTCACTTCGACCGGCGTGACACCAACATTCAATGCCCCGCCCAGCATCACCTTATACTCTCTTAACGTTTGGCTGGCAATCAAGGCCCCTAAAATAACGATCAACCTGGTTTTGGTATCTAATTTTCCATATTGGATTACTTCATCGAACGCAAAGTTGTCAAACACTTCGATCAGTTCCGGATCGGTCACTTTAAGGGTTGATGTATGATTGGGAAACAATTCTTCATGGTTTTTGTTTGCTGTTTCACTAATACGCATGATTGGCGCTCACCATTTTCTTAAAATATTTTTTATCTTTATCGTGTTGGTAATGCCGGTGCAACATCAAACACTTTCGAAACTTCTTTTAAGTGTTCTGTTATCTTCAGATGCTGCGGGCATGCTTTTTCACATTTTTTACAACCGATGCAATCACTGGCTTTTCCATGATTTGCAGTTAGGTTCAAATAGTACACAAACTGACTGGAAATATTATTGCAGGTGGCGCGTTTGGCGCTGTTGTATAAGGCAAAATAATCAGGTATGGCAATCTTTTTTGGGCATTCGGCCTCGCAGTAGCGGCAAGTTGTACATGGGACTTCAGTATTTTCATTGATAATACCGATGACTCGATTGATAATCTTGTATTCCTCGTCATTTAGAGACTTGAAGTCTATCATATAGGAAGTATTATCCAGGACTTGTTCGATGGTAGACATCCCGCTAAGCACCATGATGACACCTTCCTGACTGGCGGCAAAGCGAATTGCCCATGAGGGAACGGATAAATCTGGGTGGTATGCTTTCATCAATTGTTCTGCTGTTTCCGGCACTAAAGCAAGATTCCCCCCTTTGCAAGGTTCCATGACAATAACCGGCATGTTGTGTTTTCTTGCCACTTCATGGCATCTTCTGGATTGAATACTTGGATTATCCCAGTCAATGTAATTCATTTGCAGTTGAACAAAATCCAGTTCGGGATGAAACGTTAAAATTTCATCCAGTAATTCTGGCGTGTCATGGAAAGACATGCCCACGTTTTTTATTTTGCCTTCTTTCTTTTTTTTCAAGGCAAATCCAAAAGTATCATATTTGCAAGCTTGTTGATATGCGCTTACGCCAATATTGTGAAGCAAATAATAATCAAAATACTCCACGCCGCATTTTTCTAACTGTTCGTTAAAAATATTTTCCTGATCTTCCGCTGATTTCAACATTCGCGGTGGAAGTTTTGTTGCAAGGGTAAATTCATTTCTATCGTGTCGTTTCACCAACGCTTCTCTCATCGCCTCTTCACTCTTAAAGCCGTGATAGGTGAAGGCTGTATCAAAATAGGTAAATCCTTGTTCTAAAAACGTATCGACCATTTTGTTCAGGGTTATCGTATCAAAGGCTGTTTGATCATTTTTGTCATACAGCGGTAATCTCATACAGCCAAACCCTAATTTTTTCTCCATGTTATCTTCTCCTTATTTTTATGTTTGGATCGCATTACAAGATTGCTTACAAATTCAGCTTACAACTTTGAGTCCAGTCTAAGTCAATAGTTTTTTATTGCATAATAAAATTTAGATCAGTGTAGATTAATTGAAAATTAGATAGATTTTTTATTTTTTCTTGACTTAGAGTTAACTTTAAGTTGTACGATAAACAAAGATCCATTTTGACATGATTTTCGACTTTTTCGACAGCGCGCATTGGAAACGATACGGAGGTGATATTCTCTCGATAAAACGGTAAAACAACTCCAGATTACAGAATGATGAAAGGCATTTTTTCATGTTCAAACAAGATACGAATGGAGTGATGAAATGAAACGATTAACCGTAATGATCCTTGCGCTTTCTCTATTCATTTCAGCGAGCGCTTTTTCTTGTAAAGCAATGGCCGCTGAAGGAGACAATAATTCACAAATCGTAATTACCCGTGCTGGGTCGCAGCCTTCCGCAAAGGCTCCGATAGAATATTTTACCGGCAGTGTCCGTGTTGATCCCCTATTCCGCGCAAACGATTCGACCCACTTTTCCGGTGCATACGTCACGTTCGAACCGGGAGCCAGAACCGCTTGGCATACCCATCCGGCAGGACAATATCTAGTCATTACATCCGGCGTTG
>CAYUNV010000065.1:2514-13576 GCA_964446265.1 uncultured Negativicutes bacterium
CCCATTATTGAGGTTTATGCAGGCGATGTAGTCTGGTTTCCGCCCGGAGTCAAACACTGGCACGGGGCTTCGTCAACGACCGCTATGACACACCTCGCACTTACAGTATCAGTAGATGGTAAAAGTGCGGCATGGCTGGAGAAGGTTAGCGACGAGCAATACAGCAAATAAAATCGTGTAACTATGCTAATTCTTTTAACGATAGGGCTGTAGAAATTATTAAACATTAAACAAATTTGCGAAGAAAAGGTGGTAAGATCATGCACAAAAAAATGGTTGCAGTTTTGGCAGGCATTATTCTTTTTGCATTTAGCACGACATCCATAACTCAAGCACAAACTACAGATGACCAAGGATTAAACTCTAAACAACAGAGTATTGTCACAATTGCGGCTTTTACCGCCAGCGGCGATCTGGATAAACTAAAAACAGCCTTAAACGAAGGCTTGGATGCCGGACTGACAGTCAATGAAATCAAAGAAATACTGGTTCAGATGTACGCTTACACAGGTTTCCCAAGAAGTTTGAACGGGATCAATACCTTTATAGTCGTTATGGACGATCGCGCACAAAAAGGCATCAAAGATGAACTTGGCAGGGAAGCAAGCCCTCTTCCTTCCGACAAAACTAGTCTTGAACTTGGAACTGAAATTCAAACCAGCTTGCTGAGAGCACCTGCGAAAGGAAAATATATTACCTTTACGCCGGCAATCGACACATTTTTAAAAGGACATCTTTTCGGAGATATCTTCGGACGAGACAATCTGGATTTCCAAAGCAGAGAAATTGCGACCATTTCGGCTTTAGCCAATATGAAAGGGGTTAACCCCCAATTGCAGTCTCATTTTGGCGTCGGTTTTAACACCGGACTAACCGAGGCACAGATGCAAAGCCTAATATCGGTATTGGAAAGCAAAATTGGCAAATCCGAAGCGGATAACGCAAACGAAGTTCTGAAAAAAGTAATGATTAGTAAAACCCACTAAGGTTGAGTTTTTAATCGAGAAAATTCGATAAACTTATTTCACACGGAATAGTGAATGAAATGCTCCCCTTGTACATAACTGACTATTACAAGGGGAGCATTTCAAATTAATCATATCTATTGATTACTCTATTATTTTTGATAGATCATCCTTAGGCCGTCATTGGTTAGCCGCTTTGTTTCTTTCAACCGAAAGGAAGCTAATGCCTTATTGCCGGGTTGATATTTGCCTGTTTCAAAGAGCGAAACCGCCTTTTCCGAACATTCGGCTTCTGGCACTATCACAAGACTGATTTCGTCAATCAAGCCCTCTTGTAGAAATGAACCATTGACAATGCCTCCACCTTCCAGCAGCAGTCTTTCAATGCCAAACAGTCTCTTAAGTTTTTGGACTACAATATCAAGGTTCAGCTCGGTTTCACCGCCGAAGAAATAGGAAACACCCTTTTTCTGCAAATGTGCTAAAAAGACATCGGAAACGTTTTGCGTCAACACCTCTATGATATGCGCGCCATTATAGCCGTCGTCCATATCGACAAGAGCGCTGCCGTCCCACCAAATCTTCCCCCTCGGATCGATGGCAATTGCGTAAAATACCGCTCTCTCCGCGACATAATCCTCCCGCGCAATGGACGGTTCCTCGTATATCGGCGACAAAGCGGGTGGCTGAGGAAAACTACCCTCCATCGTCACCCTGCCGCAAAGAAAAGCGTCTGCACCATACTCCTTATGAACTCTATAGTAGTCTTCAAGAAGTCCGCTGTATTGGTTTTTTTCTAAAAAGTCGCCGGTAACTTTTCCATCCAGAGACATCACCATGTGACATATAATATAAGGTCTATCCATAGATACACCTCCTCGATTAATTCAGCTTGTCGTATATTTCATCTTCTACCGCATTCAGACAAAGCTGCCTGCAGTTTTTTCATTACTTTTTAATTCCACTGTCTTCCTATGCGCAGTATAAAATAATGCTCTTCTATTCAAACAAATTCTAGTGATTAAGTTTATTTAGCAGCCACGCCATATTTTCGCCAAGCACTTGCATGTTTTTCATACCTTCTTCATCACGAATTACATCTCCAGGTTCCAATCCATGAACCATATTCCAATAGCTCGCTCCTACTAAAATGCTTTCCGTTATGTGGAGAAAATGATTCATGGTATCAAATGCATGTAATCCTCCACTGCGACGTACGGCTGCCACTGCTCCAGTTACTTTGTGTTTTAACAAAGCTCCGCCATTGGCATGTGAAATTAATGCCCCGCGATCGAGAAGGGCTTTCATTTCCGGCGTTACATCCGAACAATAAACCGGCGAACCTAAAATAATGCCATCCGCGTCAACCATTTTCTTTATAATGTCGTTTATCCCATCGTTTTGAATTACACATTTGCCATTTTTATTTTCATAACACCTCATGCAGGCCATGCAACCACGCACAGGCAATCCGCCAAGCTGTATGAGCTCCGTTTCAATTCCATGTTTCTCCAATTCTTTAAATACAGCTTTAATAATAATGGATGTATTTCCTTCTTTTCTTGGACTTCCGTTAATGCCGACAACTTTCATCTATGCGTCTCCCCATTCTGCCAATACTATTTATTCTAGAATAAAAGGCTTATAATCTGTCCGTAAATACACATCAAATTTCAATTAGATTATATTCCCGACTTCCCATCCCCAATGCTTCCATATATTCAAGCTGGTGCAGACCAAAACGAGATTCGATGCGTTCGACTATATCGTGGCGATCGCTTTCCGGCATTTGATAAATCAAGTCTATACACGCCTGATCCGCAGCCAGAATATCTGTTGATCCGATAATCCCGATATCCGGACAAGTCGGTTTTGCGGCTCGATCCCCGGCACAATCACAGTCGACGGAAATATTTTTTAGAACATTAATGAAAGCAATGTGATCTTTGAAATGTTCGACTGTAGCATCACCGGATTCCACCATTCGTTCCAGGAATCCTTTGCCACGTGACCAGCCTTCGCCGTGGATCATCCTTTTGCCAACTTTACCAGAGGCAAGTCCGATGCCGATATTCTTTAGCGAGCCACCAAATCCACCGGACGTATGGCCTTTGAAATGTGTATATACTAGTAAAGAATCGTATTTCAAAATATGTTTGCCGACTGCGATCTCATGCAAGTGAATTCCTGCCTCAAACGGTACTTTACCAGAATAATTATCCAGTTGTTTATCGAGAAAGGCATTCACTGCCGGCATGGGCAGCATGACATCTCCGTCTTCATCCAGAATATCGACTGGACAAAAATCGAAACCGTTGATTTTTATCGTCTCACGATGTGTTTTTGTTTCTCTGCGCGGACTTTTATAAAGAACGTTGCACTCGACAATCGAACTGTTTGGAATCTTCTTCTGCAAATTTTTAATGTATTCAATCGGAAGAAGGTTCGGGCCATGCGGTTCCCCCGTATGTAGTTTAATTCCTACTTTTCCAGTAATCCCTTGATTAATCTTTGCATAAATTTTTTGTACTCCTTCCGGACTCAAGTCCCTCGTAAAGTACACATTGGGTTTGCTGGGATCATTCAACATAACTGCATGCGATCCGTTCCACGTCACTTGTGGCTGTGCATTTTCCTGGGCATGCGCAGTTAAATTGCCGAATGTCGGAATTGCTGCAAATGCCATGGTACCGCCAGCAAACTTCAAAAAATCACGCCTGTTAAATTTTTTTGTTTTTTTCTCCTGATCCTTATCCGATGTTTCCATTTTTCACGGCTCCTTTTTGTTATATTTATCGCTTAAAACCCAGGAAGTAACTGAATTCTAAGGGTTTTTCCGTCCCTTCATTGATAAGACTCGTAGAAAGAACAACACCATTTTCCTATTCGAGTGCATTTTTACACCATCTAAAGTTCATTTCCAAGTACCTGTGCCCTGAATGGGGTATTATAGGCAGTGTGAAGGATAAATTTTTGTGGCAACAATAAAATGCTATCATCTGGACTTAACTCTAAGTCAATGGCTTTTATCATATTTTGTAGTTTTTTTATAAAATAGGTAAAATTAAATGGCCTGAAACTTGGTCCATTTTTCATTGATATAGCGGAATGCAAAAATAATGGATTTTACGATCCAATCAATAAACATTGCAACCCATGTGCCGAACATCCCCATGCTAAAATATATACTTAAGAGATAAGCTAGTGCTACTCGGCAGAAAAACATGGACAGAACGCCGACCATCATAGGGAATTGAGCATCTCCTGCTGCGCGGAATGTCACCGGTAAAGTGTAAGCAAGGGGCCATATTACAACCATAAATGCGGCATGCCACCAAACATTTTGTTTAGTCAGCATTGTTGCCGTTTCAGATAATCCATAAACGTCCATTATCAATGGCAGTAGAGAAAGAACTACTATGCTGCTGACTACATGGGAAACATAAACAATACCAATAACTTTTTTAGTGTAATATTTAGCTTGTTCATAATCCCCAGCGCCAATACACCTCGAGATAACTACAGTTAACGCAAGACCAATAGCCATACCTGGCAGCACCTGGAACATAACGATAGTGCCAGATACCGCATTCGCTGCAATTGCTGCCGTACCAAAAGTCGCAACAAGACTGAGCACAATAATTCTTCCAAGATAAAATAAACCGTTTTCTAGTCCATAAGGAACCCCAATACTTAATATTCTTTTGATCATCGGCCAATTAAATTTGTGTTGTAAATTTCTTTGTAGATACAATGATTGCTTTTTGTTTAAGGCAAGCGCAATGATGATTACTGCTGCCGCAATGCGTGATAGCAGAGTCGGTATCGCAACCCCCTCCGTTCCGAAGTGGAAACCGTAAATAAGGATCGCATTTCCAACTGCGTGCACTATGTTCATTGCCAACATAATCTGCATAGGCAGTTTCGCATTACCCATAGTGCGGAATATAGCGGCTCCGGCATTGTACAGTGCAAGAAATGGAATGGATACAGCGGTGATCATCAAATAGATATCTGCGTCCCTGCGGACTTCTTCCGTAATCTGTCCGAATAAACCATGTAGAATAAACGGTTTTGCCATATAAACAATGACCATAATGATGATAGATACAGCGGCGGAAAACCATACCAGTTGATTGGCGGCTTCTCTTGCTTCCCGCAGTTGTCTTCTGCCCAAATACTGTCCTGCGATCACTGCGCCACCAGTCGATAAGGCCGCAAACAAACTAATAAGCAGCGCCATGACAAAATCCACTAATGATACACCAGAAACAGCATCCTCCCCTACATGCGCCACCATAATTGAATCGGCCAATCCAACAAGATATTCCAGAAACTGTTCTATAATAATCGGCAGAAATAATTTAAACAAATCACGATTTGTAAATAACTTTCTTATTGAGAGTGGACCTTGTTGTAATTGATTTCCTTTTGCGGCACTTCCAGAAAGGACTTGCATAATGTTGTGCTCCCATCGAATTGTTTTCTCGTATCCATTTTCATTCGGAATTCAGTCTAGCATTTTGAGTTAACTCCAGGTCAAGTGATTTTCAGAAAAATATACTCTCCCGAAAATAATGACGCATCATAAAATGCTATTTCCATTTATGATGCGTCATTATTTTTTTAACATAAAAGCATTCGACACAAATTGTTTGTTTAGCGAACCATATTTCTACTGGCAGGGAACAACCTTTACTGCTGCTTCTTCTACCGGACAAGCATTTTCACACGCACCGCAGCCAATGCAGGTTAGTGTATCGATATACGGACGCTTATTCTCATCAATAAAAATCGCATTAGCCGGGCAACGTTCCTTGCAAATCAGACATGCTTTTCCACTGGCCCAAGCCAAACAAGTTGACTCTTCCAACTGCGCAATTCCAATTTTTACTTTTTCAACGGTTGTCTGTTGAATTGCGCCGGTTGGACAAACCTTTGAACACAACATGCATAAGTCACAAGACCCTTTACGGGGGACAAGCTCCGGTGTTTCATAGACAACGATCCCTTTGAAAAGTGATATTGGCACAAGACCATCTGTAGGACACACTTTTACGCATCGCCCGCAGCGATTGCAGGTTGCCAGAAACTTGCTTTCCGGGATTGCTCCCGGTGGCCGTAAAACTCCTTTTGTTCCAGAAGTGGCGAATAACTTGTTCGTTGAAAAGCCCACCAAACTGCCCGCCAAAATCGCACTGCCCGCCAAAATTAATTTACGCCGCTCCTTCATGTCTACTTGCACAGTTGATTTACTTCTTTCGTTCCAACCGATTGCATTCTGGGAACAAACAGCCCAGCAACGTCCGCACACCAGGCATTCGTCGTCACTATTTTTCGCTTCTATATTCATCGCGTTTACCGGGCAAACATTTTTGCAATGATTGCATTTTACACATGGGTCCGTTATCCGTATCTTCATTCGCCGCACGCCAGCAACAAGCGTAAACAAGATTCCAGTTGGACAAATATAGGTGCACCAGAAACGCGGGAAAAACATAAATCCTAAAATAATGGCGATGCTGAGCAGCCATGGAAACTGCCCTACATACAATCTGGTGATTTCATGACTAAACAAGGTTAACGGCGTAATCACAGATACGATTCCTAATCCAGCACAGGATAACATTACGAGCAACGCCAACCACCAGTATTTTGCCTGCTTGAAAAACGAAACCCATTTTGTATCTTTTGTATTTGCCAAATGGTTTTGATGAAACAATTGCCTAACATAATGTATTACATTTAACAAAGCACCGAACGGACAAAGCCAGCCGCAAAAGAATCGTCCCATGAACGCAGTGAGCAGTACAACAAGAATGGGAAACCAGAACCAGTAAGGGATCGACAGGGAGGAATGAATGTGAGCAATCAGCAAGAACGGGTCCATGCGGGAAAGCCACAACAGCAGGCCAGAAATTGGTCCAAGCGGATATCGCATCTCACCTATAGCCAATACGCTGAGAAACAATACCGTTGCAGGAACAACAAACTGCCAAAACCGCAATTGTTGCTGAACAAACTTTTTATTCCGCATCTTTCATCAAACCTTTGCCATTTCGAAGCTTTGCCAGTCGGGATTACCTACCCCTAGCTTGGACGCGATCGCTAAATGTTTAACATCTGCCAGCTTTAGCCCCAGCAAACTGGCTCCATATGCATCAATCGCCACCATATCGGTCCCAAATACAACTTGCTTCCATTCCGTAATCGGCCCTGGTCCGGAAGGTCCGTTCGCGGTAATTCCTTTCATGGCATCCAAGATCGTCAGCGTCGGTTTTTTCACAGTAGCTAATTCGGCAATCGTCTGATGTAAATCTGTCTTATGAAAGAAACCTCGGTCCCACACCACGCCCATTAAATTTTTCAGTCCTGCGGAAATTCCGGTAGGATCGCTTTGTTTTAAGATAGGAATATTGATAAAAACATCCGCTTCCAGGACATCTTTTGCATACTCAGTCTGTTTTAGTATTTCACCATTTACGCTCACGGTTTTATAATCCGCGCGTGAATTGATGGTATACGCCCGACCACCGGCTCCGGCAGTCGCTGCAAGGATACCGCTCATTTCCAGACACATTTCCCCCGAATAAAAGGTATGGTCCACAACCCGTACCTCTTTTGCTCCCGCTTGAAGACACCGCCTAACTAAAGACCCTACCAAAATTGGGTTGGTCGTAACTCCCGCATCCGGTCCTCGTGTAGAGCTGAAATTGGGCTTGATCACAACAACATTTCCCCGCTTAACAAACTGACCAATACCTCCCATTGCCCCAAACCCTTTTTCCATCATCATTTCAGGGTCTGTTCCTTCGGCGATAACCAATTTCGATTGCATTTGCTGGGAGCCTTGAGACGAAGAATTTCCTTCATGGTTATTTTTTTTATTTTGTTCTGGCGAAACTGGGTTGCTAAACTGAGAAATGCATCCCGTCAAAATTGTTGATGCCAATCCTGCTGTTGCAGTAATTCTAATGAACTCGCGCCTATTCATTCCGTATCCTCCTTGTAACATCGTCTATGGGAATTTCTTTATACTTTTGTCTTCATTACAACGTAAACGGATAATCTTTTACCTTCTAATGAACTTTAAAAAGATTCGTACCGTCATTCAACCCACTTGAAATCCAGTCTAGCACTTAGAGTTAACTCCTAGTCAAGCGTTTTTA
Source organism: uncultured Negativicutes bacterium (assembly GCA_964446265.1). Taxonomy (GTDB): domain Bacteria; phylum Bacillota; class Negativicutes; order CTSoil-072; family CTSoil-072; genus CTSoil-072. Next base: position 10,649 of record CAYUNV010000065.1, read on the forward strand.
TTCATAAAAAGATGATCAATAGAGTTAATTTTTTTAAGAAACGTATTGACTTCGAGTTAACTCAAAATGATAGCATAGGTTATGAACAGTAATTAAGTTAATTATGGAGGGAAAAACGATGTCCAGTAAAGTATATTTTGTCAATTTGCGGACGAGAACAGACAAAAACAATAAGATCAGCAAAATACGAAACCTATTTGATCGTGCCGGTTTCAATGACCTTATCCAAGCGGATGACCTCACAGCCATAAAATTGCACTTTGGCGAACGCGGAAGCGACGGCTATATCAACCCCGTCTTTGTCCGTCAAGTAGCCGATAAGATCAAAGAGAACAACGCCAAACCGTTTCTAACCGATACGAACACACTCTATTCCGGCAGCCGCCATAATTCAGTCGATCACCTGCTGACCGCCTTGGAGCACGGCTTTGATTACACGGTTACAGGTGCGCCGATTATCATCGCCGACGGTTTACGTAGTGAAAATGTAACGGAAGTACAAATTGATAAGAAACACTTTGCCAACGTTAAATTAGCCAAAGATCTTGTGAGCGCTGACAGCGTCATCGTCTTATCCCACTTTAAAGGCCATGAAATGGCGGGGTTTGGCGGAGCCATAAAAAATCTTGCCATGGGCGGAGCGCCGGCGGTTGGAAAAAAGGAACAGCATGCACCCACGATTCAGATCAATCAAAATAAATGTGTCGGCTGCGCAAAATGTCTTGCCGTGTGCCCTGAAACAGCGATTACCATGTTAGATAAGAAAGCTAAGATTGATTTAGGCAAATGCATCGGTTGCGGTGAATGTTTGACAGTCTGTCAAGTAAAGGCTACCGAAATGAATTGGGAGACGGATATTGCAGCCCTTCTGGAACGAATGACCGAGTACGGGTATGGCTTTGCCAAAGCGCACGAAAAGCGCATCGGTTACATCAACTTTTTATTAAACATCACTCCAGATTGCGATTGCGCGCCATGGAGCGATGCGCCGATCGTTCCTGACATCGGTTTCTTGGCTTCGTTAGACCCCGTCGCGATTGATCAGGCAAGTTACGATCTAGTAAACAAACAGCTTGGCTTTTCCAATTCTTTTCTCTCCTGCAATTGTGAAGCCGGCGCTGACAAGTTTCATGGCCTGCGCCCCTATATCGACAGCACGATCCAATTGAGATACGGGGAAGAAATCGGCCTGGGCAGCCGCGATTATGAACTAATCACGTTGTAAATTCATACGGTATTGTTCCCATTATTAGAGCGGTAAGTATTGATGATTTCATGATAAGCATCATAAGGGATGGAGGGCAGCGACATGAAAAGAACAACAAAACAAATTATCGTAACGCTATCCATGACAGGAGCGATGTTCTTCTTTTATCATATACACTCAATGCTCTTTGTCGATGTGTTTGTCATGACGGAAGAACAATACGCCCGTGCCGCACAAGAAATTGTGAATGGCAGCTTACCGTTGAGTCCATGTGCGACGAACACAACGACAGGCTGCCCTCCCAAATAAATTTTCAAAACACAAAGGAAATGATCAATGAAACGATTTATCAAAAATACTTTTCTTATCCTATTTGTATTGAGTTTGACCACGCTTACCTGGGCCGGACCATTTATTTTCAATGCTCCTGATCTATTGACGGCATGGGCAGCGTGCAAAACACAGTCACGGGCAAATACCCCTGTTCCAACCGTCCATTTTTCTGAGCAAAACCCGGCTTCTGTACGGCCTGTGCTAACATGGACCAAGGTTGATGGGGCTGTGGCGTACGAACTCGAGCTATTAACAAAACCACCGGGAAATTCGAATAAGTCTTCCGATACAACTTGCTTCTTTTCGACCAAAAAAATCTACGTAAATGGATTTAACGCAGATGTGTCTGTAGATTTTAAAGGAGAAATATTCTATTGGCGTGTTCGCGCATTGGATGTTGACGGCAACCCAATCAGCCGTTTCTCAGAAGCAGAAAAAGTATATGTCGATCGTCAAAAAAAGGTCATTCAAAAGCCGCTTCCGATATCTATTTTTAACCAAAGCACCGGCGCTACGCTATTGTATCCGGTTTATGCCTGGATTCCAGTCAGCGGAGCGGAGAAGTATGAAGTAGAAATCCTGGATGCTTTACCGGAAAACCCTAACGGAATCGCTCCATCCAGACATCGGATCGACTCGGCCATCGCCGTAGGGTTTGACTATTATGATAAAAATCCGCGAATTTCGAACAAACCATTCTACTGGCGCGTAAGAGGTCTGGACCAAGATGGCAATCCGGTTGGTGTCTATTCGGACGCCGGAAAATTCATTGTTAATGCTGGTAAACATGCTGTGGTAGCAACCTATGGAGACAGTATCACACATGGTGGCGGCGGGATTTCCCATCCCCCATCCGATTGGGAGTACAGTTATCAGCATTATCTTGATTTTCCCACTATCAACTTAGGTAAAAGCGGCGATACCAGTCAAACCATGGTCGAAAGGTTTGATGAGGACGTTTTGCCCTTTCATCCCCGGTATCTGATCATTTTAGCCGGTACTAACAGTCTGAGAGGCGGGGTTGCGGCAGAAGATGTGATTGCTGATTTGGAGGAGTTGAAAGAAAAATGTCTCGTTAATAACATTCGGCCTATCTTTTTGACACTTCCACCGATTAATCCAGATAAGATAAAAAAAGCATTTGACGAGCCAACCGTTTCGGATTGGCAACAGCAAATGCGATTGGTTAACGATTTTATCCGGACACAGGAACATATCGATGTGGCAAGAGAAATGGAAACCAAAAATGGCATCCTTCCTTCGAAATTAGCAGTTGACGGACTGCATTTAGATATTGAAGGGAAAAAGAAAATCGCGGCGGCTGTAAATGCAAACTGGAATCGTATTACAGGATTATCTGGGCGAAAAATGGTTATGCAGTAAATTAT
>CAYUNV010000065.1:13660-14465 GCA_964446265.1 uncultured Negativicutes bacterium
CCTTTCTACCTGTGCAGTCCAATTGGGGTTGGACTGGCTGAACATTCTCCCGAACGAAAAGAAAGCCATGATTCAGTTTAACACTAAACCATGGCACATTTCATTACATTTTGTCCATTGATTTTAAATCAGGTCATCCTGATCCTTGTTATTTAGAAAATCCTAATTTTATCAGCCACTGTTGTACCTGTGGACGGACACTGTCTGGATTCTCCTGCGCCCTTTTTCCTTCAATACCAAGACCTTGCAACACCTTGGCTCCCTTCGCATAGTTCGGTATGTTGCTTTCCTTGCCCGTCAACACATCACCAGCCGAGGTAGCGAATGGAATGATGGTCTTGCCCTTAAAATCGTAACTTTCCAGAAAAGAATAGATTGCCATCGGCATATCACTCCACCAGATTGGGTAGCCAATGAAAATCACATCATAGTCCTTCATATTCTCTACCCTGGTCATAAGCTCTGGACGTACATTATCTGTAAGTTCCTTTTTCGCGACCTCTGTGCACTCCCTATAGTTTTCCGGATAAGACTTTACGGTCTTAATCTCAAATGTATCTGCTCCCGTCGCTTCGGCAATCATATCGGCGACAATATGCGTATTGCCTTTAGAGATATTGCCTACCGCATAATTATCGCCCGTACGGGAAAAGTACACTACAAGGATTTTTTTGCCTTGCAATTTTTCTGAAGCAGCCGCTTGCGCATTACTCGATGTCGAAGCCGGCGTTGCCATAACAGCTTTCTGCCCCGAAGAGCTGCTGCTATTTCCCGCAGTACTGCCACAGGCTACAACCAACATCGC
>CAYUNV010000066.1:0-3689 GCA_964446265.1 uncultured Negativicutes bacterium
AAACAGGCCTAAAATTTGCCCGACAAAGTTATAGGCTTGTACCTGATGCCTATATGGTTTTACCCGGATTGGCATGGACTCACTCGGCTCAGCCGGAATCCAGCCATCAATATCCGGGTATTCATGGCTATTTATTTGTCCGCCGGGCTCGTTCATGAATTGGCAGCCGATTATTTTCAACAGCGCAATGTTTTCAATGTTTTCCGGCACCAGCCACACCTTTTTGTTCGGGTCCCAGTAATGACCGGGAATTTCTTTGATGGCTTCGCGGTATAGATAGGCGTCAAATATGTGGATCAGCCCGCTTTCAATAACTGCTCGCATACTTATCTCCCGGCTTCTCCTTGGCGACAAAGCTTTCTAGCGATTCACCGGGAAAGATGCGCAAAAGACCGCTGATCATTTTTCTTCCCGCACCAGACTTGCCGCTCAATACACGGCTGAGCGCACTTTTGGATACTCCCATTCTGCGGGCCAGTTCATTTTGCGACCAACCGCGATGATTCGTCAGCGCGATTACGGTTTCCGGCTTCAGGCGCATGATGACCTCACCTCCCATTCGCACAAAAATCGCTCATCTCTTGTCGAACGTTTTGTTCGATAAATTGACAAAAAAAGAGTTCGTCCACCGTAACACTGAAAAAATCGGCGATACGTTTGGCCAAGGCAAATCCCGGCGACTGCCTTCCGTTCTCAATGGCGTTGACGTAATCCTTGGTTATGCCAAGCTCCCTCCCTAATTCAGCCTGATTGTACCCGGCTTTGTTCCTAAGTTCTTTAAATTTGGCATTTTTCACTCTCATATTTGCATTCGCCTCCGAGTGTTTTGTTCTATAAATTATTCTAACGAACATGACATTTCCCGTCAATCGAACCTTTTGTTCTATTTCGTTGACCATTATCGAACAATTTGTTATACTCGAATCAGCCATTCTAAGGGAGGTGTGCGAATGTGCTGTTCGGAGATAGGCTGAAAAATCTTCGCGAGACGGCTAATATGACTCAGGCTGAACTGGGTAGTTTAATTGGCGTTTCGGACCGGGTTGTCGGCTATTATGAAGCCAATAACCGTTTTCCCAAAAAACAGGAAACGCTCCGCAAAATCTCCGAAGTCTTCAATGTATCCGTTGATTATCTGGTCGGAACTGATGGTCGCTTCATCCAAAAGGTCGACGAGCAGTATGGTTATCCTGGAAAGCGCCAGGCTCAGGAAATATTAAGCGATGTAAAAGCATTATTTGCCGGTGGCGAACTTCCCGAGGCGGACAAGGACGATTTTTTCCGGACAGTTAGCGAAATGTACTTTGAAGCCAAGAAAAATAATAAAAAGTACGGACGCAGAAAGTTGAAACACTAACCAGTGTTGGGCTTTTGGGTGATTGCATTATGGATAACATAATCAGGCACGCCGATAGTCTAGTCCGCCGATTTAAAACACGAAACCCTTTTGAAATCGCCGAGAATCTGAACGTTATAATAAGATATGGCGATTTTGAACATCTTAAGGGGTTTTACAAATATATTTGCAGGAATAGGTTTATTGCCATCAGTTCCCGCTCGGACAAAACCGAACAAAAGATAGTTTGTTCCCATGAGTTAGGCCATGATCAATTGCACCGCCGTCAAGCCAAGGCCGGCTTGATGAGTGATTACGATATATATAACACAATAAATGTTTATGAGCTTGAGGCTAATTACTTCGCCGCCCAGTTGCTTATTGACAGCAGCGCCGTTTTAGATTGCGTGAGTATGCAGTATACCTATGCCCAGATTGCCGCCGAACTGAAAGTTCATGAAGAACTTGTAATTATCAAAGGCATTATCTTGAACAGGCAGGGATACAACTTCAACATTCCGTTTGTGCCCGCTTCTGATTACTTGGGAGAAAGCAAAAGCACGTATTCCCTACTTGAATAAAACTACTATCAACAGCCCGGGCGGCTCAAGATAAAGATTGTAATAATACCAAAAGAAAAATCGCATCTTATTATGTGTCATCAAGAAGTTTCACGTTCATCGCCCAAGCCTCCAAAAATTATTGTATAATCGGTTTTTTTCACGGTTGATTGAATCACCGAAGATGAATAATATAAAATTGTTAGCACTCTATTGGCTCGAGTGTTAAAACAACACTTCCGAAAGTTTGATATAGATTTACGCTTTGTGAATCGAACCTTGAGTCGCATCGGATAATTGTTGTTTCCAAAAACAGTATATTAACTGACCATTTAACGATCTGGAACTATCTCCAGGTTTTTTTTTAGATTCCTATTACCGGGTAAAGGAGGAAAAATGGTGAAACAAAAGTTTTTCTTGCCAGTATTTCTTATCACACTTGCAGTTTTCGCAACGACGATGATTAACGATGGTAATGCGGCATCAGTAGCTAATTTGTCACCACCACCGATCCAAGACAATTTCACTTCAGCCGCCCGCAATACGTTTGTTGTGCAAGCTGTCAAAAATGTCGGCCCGGCCGTTGTCGGTATTACCAACAAGGCCTATGTACGGGACTTTTTTGACCAAAAAGTACTTATCGAAAAAGGGGTGGGTTCTGGCGTAATTTTTGATTCCAACGGGTATATTGCGACAAACAATCACGTAGTTGAAGGAGCACAGGAAATAGTCGTGTCGCTTCCAGACGGCCGGACAATGAGCGGAAAAGTGCTTGGTGCGGACGCGGCGACCGATTTGGCGGTTGTCAAAGTGGAAGCTTCCGGCCTGCCGACAGTTACATTCGGCGACTCCGATTCGTTATTAGTCGGTGAACCTGCGATCGCCATCGGCAATCCGCTGGGCCTCGAATTTCGCGGCACCGTGACGGTCGGCGTCATCAGCGCCTTAAACCGGACCATTGAAGTCGGCGACCGCAAGTTCAAACTAATTCAGACCGATGCCGCCATCAATCCCGGCAACTCTGGCGGAGCGCTCGTCAACGCCGACGGACAGGTTATTGGAATTAACAGCGTCAAGATTGCAGCTGCCGGTGTTGAAGGTATGGGTTTCGCCATCCCCATTAATGCCGCGCGGCCGATTCTGCAATCACTTGTGGAAAAGGGCACAGTTGTCAGGGCTTATCTCGGCGTCGGCGTGCTTGACAGCAAATCGGCGGCTTTGTATGGCTATAACCTGGACGTAGACCAGGGAGTATATGTGGCCCGCGTTGAAAAAGGCGGGCCGGCTGATCAGGCTAATATTCACGAGGGAGACGTAATCATCCAGGTCAACGGCACGGAGGTCAACAGCGTGGCCGACTTGCGGGCAGCGCTTGATACCGTTTCCGTTGGTAACCGAGTAAATTTAGTAATTATCCGCGACGGTCAAAAACGCACTATCAGCGCGGTGGTCGCGGAGATGCCGAACTGATGGCTGCTTGAGAATGGAATCAATAAAAAGGAGGTTTCCCATGACCCAATCACCCCCTGTCAAGGAAACGCGCGAATTCCAAACGGAAACCAAACAACTGCTGGATTTGATGATTCATTCCATCTACACCAACCGGGAGATATTTTTGCGGGAGCTTATTTCCAACGCCTCCGACGCCATCGACAAGATACGGTTTGCATCCCTGACCAACCAGGAGCTACTTGAAGGCAACGCGGATTTCGAAATCTTCCTTCTCCCCGACGAAGACACGAAGACCCTAACCATCTCGGACAACGGTCTGGGCATGACCTATGATGAGGTAG
>CAYUNV010000066.1:3699-14337 GCA_964446265.1 uncultured Negativicutes bacterium
ATCCGGGACTAAAGCGTTTCTGGAAAAAATGAAGGAGAGCGGCTCCGGCTCCGGCTCCGGCTCCGCCACCGACCTTATCGGCCAGTTCGGCGTCGGTTTTTATTCCGCCTTCATGGTGGCGAAAAAAGTGACCCTGATTACCCGTGCTCCCGGCCAGGCCAAAGGCGTGCGCTGGGAGTCAACCGGCGACGGCGCCTACACCATTGAAGAGTGCGAAAAGGAAGCGCGGGGCACAACGATAATCCTGACCCTGCACGATGAACACTGCGCCGCCGATCACCCCGCGGAAAACTTCCTGAACCGCTACACGCTGCAAAGCCTGGTCAAGAAGTATTCCGACTACATCCGCTACCCCATCAAGATGAACTTCGTCAAAGAAGAAAAGCCACGCGACGCTGACGGCAAAATCATTGAAGACGCCCCCGCCACCCAGACCGTCGAGGTCCGGACCTTAAATTCCATGGCGCCCCTGTGGACGAAAAACAAAAACGAGATCACCAAAGAAGAGTATCACCAGCTGTACAAAAACCTCTTCCACGACTGGGAAGACCCCCTGGAGATCATCCACTCCAAGGTCGAGGGTGCGGTTGAATACACCACGGTGCTTTTCATCCCCGCCCACGCTCCCTTCGATTTCTATCAGCGGGAAGCCACTTCCGGCATCCGGCTCTATTCCCGGAGCGTTTTCGTCATGGACAACTACAAAGACCTTTTGCCGGATTACCTGCGTTTCGTCCGCGGCCTTGTCGACTCACCCGACTTTTCCCTCAACATCTCACGGGAACTGCTGCAGCACAGCAGCCAATTGCAAAAGGTCGGCAAGAATCTGGAAAAAAGCGTTCTGAAAACGCTGGAAAATCTGTTGTCCAAAGAACGGGCCAAGTATGAAACCTTCTGGAAAGAATACGGCAAGGCCATCAAGAGCGGCGTCTACTCCGATTTCCACAACCGCGACAAACTGCAAGACCTCCTGCTCTTCCCCTCTTCCCATGCCGCTGACGAGCTGACAACCCTGGCCGACTACGTTTCCCGGATGCGGGAGGGGCAGACGGTTATCTATTATGCTACCGGCAAGGATCGTTCCGCGGCGGAGCGCCTGCCGCAGATGGAACTCCTGCGGGAAAAGGGAATCGAGGTCCTTTACCTCCTCGACCGAGTCGACGAATTCGCCGTCGACTCGCTACGCGAATATAAAGACAAAAAGTTCCAGTCCATTAGCCGTGGCGACCTGAAACTGGACGGCATCGACGCCCCGGAAGCAAAGCAGGAGACCGAAAAACTGGCCAAGGAAAACGAGCCGCTACTGAACGCCGTCAAGGAGCAACTGGCCGACAGGATCGCCGAGGTGAAGATATCGAGCCGCCTGAAGTCCAGCCCCGTTTGCCTGGTCAGCGGTGAAACCGGCATCAGCCTTTCCATGGAACAGATCTTAGCTGAGATGGACAAAGCCCCGTTCAAGGCCCGGCGGATTTTGGAGTTGAATCCGCACCATGAAGTTTTCTCGGTATTGAAAAAACTGCACGATAAAAATTCCTCCTCCGAAACCTTCAAAGATTACTGCGAACTGCTGTACGGCCAGGCCCTGCTGATGGAAGGGCTTGTCCCGGAAGACCCCGTCGGCTTCGCAAACAAGATTGCCGCCCTGATGGCTGCGGCCGGCGAAAAAGAGCAATAGGCAAAAGGGCAAGGGGCCTGGTACTTATTCCAGGCTCCTTGCCCTTTTTGTATTTGTTGTAAATTCCTGCCTAATGATGCAGCAACAACCGTCCATTCTATTTTCTCATACCGATCCCCATCGCCTTGTTTAAATTTGCTCTGCTTGTATTGTAATCATAAAGCGACTGGACATAATTAGTCTTAGCCTGTGTTAGCGCCACCTGTGCATCAATAACGTCAAGATTGGTTCCTACTCCGGCACTGTAACGAATCCGGGCAATTTTGAAGTCTTCTTCCGCCTTGGTTACTGCTACCCCGCTGGTGTCGATACGCTTTTCAGCTTCTTGCATATTGAGATATGCCTGGCGCACTTCAAGAGCAATACCATCCTTGGTTTGTCTTGCCTGCTCTCTTGCCTTATCAACATCCATCTGCGCTTCGTTTATCTTGGCCCTGGTAAGCCCACTGTCAAAAACATTCAATGAAACGGCCAAAACTACCGACCAGTTATTATTTTTCGCGCCGGGAAAATCGTGGTCGTTCCAATCCATCGAGCCGCTCATAGTAAGGGATGGCAGAAATCCGCTCTTGGCGACCCTCACGCCCTGACGGGCGCTGTCGATTGTGGCTTTAGCCCGGAAAATTTCCGGGCGGTTTGCCAACGCACGTTCCACGCTTTGATCCAAAGACAGCGTATATGGTTCGTGAGTCAGCTCCTCCTTGACTTTAATCTGGCTATCCAGCGGCAATCCAATGACATTATTGAGATTTGCCAGTGACAGATCATAGGCGTTCTGAGCTTTGATGAGATTTTGTCGGGCATTGGCCAGTTCCACCTGGGATCGCAGCACATCGGATTTAGCCACTGTACCAACGTCGTACTGGAGTTCAACATTTTTGAGATGGGCTGCCAGGCTGTCTACCGATTCCTGGTTAACTTGCAGCATGTTACGGGCTTGCAAAACGTTATAGTAGGCAGTGATGGCATCAAGCATGATCTGCTGTTTAGTTTTGCTAACTTCTTGATCAGCAATTTGCGCATTGATTCTCGCCTTCTCAAGTAATCCTTCCAATCTGCCGCCACTATATAACGGCAGACTAAGTGCGAAGTTATTATCAAATGTCGTACTAAAGGTATAATATGGTCTAAGCGTCGAAGGCGGGTATTTTTCCCGGGTATCGCTGTGTGTATATGTGAAGCTAACCCCTTTACCGGCTGCGGCCTCTTTGACGGCCCAGAAAGCTTTCTCCTTATCGGCCTCGGCAATTTTGACGGCGGGATTATTCTTTAATGCGAGGGCAACACATTCGTCCAGCGAAAGTTCTACCATTTCTGCCTGCACACCAGTTTGTAGGGCAAGCAGGAATATAACTAACGAAACAATTGTTTTGGCGGGCAACCGTGGAAGGAGTCTCAACGGGACAACCTCCTGTAGTTGATTGTTTTGGCTTAGGATTTGACCTTGCTAAGCCGATAGCTTGCAACCATGAACATTTTTCATTATCTCAGCATAGGTGTAGCCCGCACGTATCAGCGGATCTACGATATGTGCCTTGATTTTTGGAACATATGTCTTTAGCATGGTTAGTTTACCGCAGAACTGGTATTTGCCTAATGCGGCCGGTATTAAAACCGTCTCGACAGCTTGAATCGGTAGGGAATCTTTATTAAAAACAAGTTCACCTTCCCCCTCGACTATTGAAAAAATGAAAAACTCGCCGTCGGTGGTTTCTTCCATATTGCCGTGCAGCTCATAAAGTTCTACGGCGAAATGGTCATTTGCCACTAAAAATGTCACCGACAAGCTTGAATCAACCAGCCGCCGTAACCCGCGAATCTTCCCGTGCACAGCATTAGGTTGGTCACTCATGGCCTCCAGTGCTTTCTCTATATGCAACTGGCGCTGCTTTCCGGATTGGGTCACCCGGTTATAATCATAGATGCGATATGTTATGTTCGAATTCTGCTGAATTTCCAAAGCCACGATTCCCGCACCCAAGGAGTGCACCGTACCGGCAGGCACATATACAACATCGGTTGCCTCAATATCAATATAGTTCAGCCATTTTTCCAAACGATTTTCCTCAATATACCGATTAACCGCTGACCGCTTAAATCCCGGCTTGAAATCACATATAACCTTGGCGTCGGGTTTTGCCGAGAGAATATACCACATTTCATTCTTTCCGTAGAATTCGTTTTCCAATTGCTTGGCCATCTCGTCGGAAGGATGCACTTGCACCGACAACTTGTCGCTTGCATCGATAAGCTTGATCAGTATGGGAAAACGGGTTGCATATTTGAGATAAATATCACGCCCCACTGCTTTATCCTTATATGCTTTGAGCCAATCGGTAAGCGGTATGCCTATATATTTGCCGTTTGCAATAACGTTTACTCCGTCAGGATGGCAGGATACTTCCCAACTTTCGCCAACCTGGCCCTTGGGCAACCTGCGTCCGAGCTTTTCCAGCGCACGGCCGCCCCAGAGTGAATGTTTATATATCGGCGTCAATTTTAACGGATATAACATTATCCTTCCTCCAAAATATTATGAATAAGGGGGCTAAACTTGAGCCTTAAGATAAAGCTCGTAGATTTATCCCCCTTAAAGTTAACTTGCCAACCCCAATTTGGCTATGGTTACTACTGCCAGGATTTCATTTGCGGCATTTATTACCCTTATGTTGCTCTTGAGAGTTACGTCAGCAACCGTTATTTTATCTCCTAGCCGCTTGGTGCTAACATCAATTTCCACGTATTCCGGCAGCGCTTCCTGTCTTCCCCGGATCATGATTTCTGGTCTTGTTATCTGTAATGCGAGCCTTCTCCTTTGCAGGACATCTTGACCGCAAAATACGACAGGAACGTTTATTCTCAAGGGGGTTTTATCATTTATAACCTGCAAAGCTACATGGATTAACTTGCCGGTTATCGAGTCTCTTTGGACTTCTTGGATAACGCACGGCGTAATTTCATTATTAATTTTTACCTGGAGCCTGGGATCATAGGTATGACGCAGCAGTTTTTTCAGCCGCTTTTCTTCGAACTTTACCGGCTGAGACCCAGCCAAATTCCCGCCGTATACTACTCCTGGTACAAATCCGTCTTTTCTTACCTTATTCACTTTTTCCGTCCGGGGAATTGCCCTTATGCATTCACTCATGACATACTACCTCCTTCTGCCAAAAGTCTATATTTCAGAGTGAAAAAAGCATAATGCCATTTCTAAACATATTTAAACATAGTTTATCGCCTTGAACAGTTCGTCTTTAATCCGCATGAACTCAAACTCCGAATCCGCTTCGCACCGCATGATAACTTCCGGGCCGGTATTCGAAGCGCGGACCAGTCCCCAACCTTTTTCAAAGATTGCTCTTACTCCATCAATATCAATAAACTTATGGCCGGTTTCTGAAAAATAACGCTTGGCATTTTCAACGTACCTGAACTTATCCGCGTCCGAGCATTTCACCCTCAGTTCCGGCGTTATAAATGTTTTGGGGACATCGGCCAATAATTGGCTCAAGGGAACCGCTCTATGTGATAGTATCCTCAGCAGCCTGCCCGCGGCATATAGGGCATCGTCGAAGCCGTAATATTCGTCGGCGAAAAACATGTGCCCCGACATTTCGCCGGCGAAGACCGCCTTGATTTCTTTCATTTTGGCCTTAATCAGGGAATGCCCCGTTTTGTAAAAGAAGGGTTTGCCTCCGAGGCGTTTTATCTCGTCGAACAACAGATTCGAACATTTCACTTCCACCAGTGCGTCGGCCCCCGGGTATTTTGGCAGTATTTCCCGCCAAAACAGGATCATCAGCATATCGCCCCAGATGATATTTCCCTGTTCGTCCACAACTCCTAGCCTGTCCCCGTCGCCGTCGAAGCCGAGTCCGACGTCCGCCCGGTTTTCCCGCACCTTCTTTTTAATTTGCTGAAGATTTTCAACCTTGACTGGGTCGGGAAAGTGGTTGGGAAAGGAGCTGTCGGACTCGCAGTACAGAGGAATCACGTCGCAACCCAATTCGTGAAAAAGCTTGGGCGCGAAGAGGCTGGCGGTTCCGTTGCCGCAGTCAACAACGACTTTTAGCCGTTTATCCCCCAGTAAAAGCTTCTCTTTTAAATGGCTTATGTAGTCGTCTTCCGGATAGGCCAGAGAAATGCTACCATCGCCATGGGCAAATTCTCCTTTATCGATAATCCGTTTCAAATGCAGCAATTCATCGCCGTATAGCGTCCGGCCGTCGTACTGGATTTTAAACCCGTTATATTCCGAAGGGTTGTGACTGGCGGTAATCATCACGCCGCCGGATATATCGAATAAATGGGTTGAGTAATAAAAGATAGGCGATATGACAACCCCGATATCTATTACGTCAATTCCGCTTTCCCGCAGCCCTTTTACAATTTGTTCGCGAAGCTCCGGGGAAGAAGCTCGGTTATCCCGTCCGACAATCGCCGCTTTCTCCCCATTATTGCGTAAAAACGTGCCAAACGCTCTCCCGATCAATTCGGCATCGTGAGTAGTTAAATCATGGCCATATACTCCCCGTATGTCATACTGCCGGAAAATTCCCGGACTGACTAAACCCATTACTCACTCCCCCTTCATAATTCATCTCATCAATAATTAAGCTGCACATACAATAGGAGATAATGCTTTCCGCCCCTTGATTCAGGTTTAAGCCGGTTGGCGTAATTCCGTCGTAGCAGCCGCCGGTCTGTGGGTCAATCAGGCTTTTTTGCAGGGAATTTTGCCCCAGATACCAATTCCGGCATTTTTTGGCTTTCGCTAAATAATCGATCCTTCGAATTACGGAATATCCTTCAAGATAAGCCAACGCTGTCTCGCAAGCTTCAAGCGGCTGCTCATCATATTTTGCCGGAATACCGTCTTTCGAGTACCAGCCGTGACATCCGACAGGTTTGAAATATCCGTTGGAAAAGGTTACCTTTTCCAGAAACGCCAGGCTTTCTTCGGCTATCGACAGCCACTCACTATTGCCCACTACCTTGCCGGCAATAAACATCGCCCAGGGCAAAACGGCATTGCTGTATGTCATAACATCCTCGAACCAATGCCATTTTTTTATTGCGTGCTTTTTGTAGCTGTCTGCCAAGGACCCCGCTAAAACATGAATACAGTCGTAGGCTTGCGTGGTTGCTACATACCTCAGGCCGATAATGCTGTAGGCCTGAGCCCTAAGCCACTTTAAACTTGGCACATTAGGCACACTTTTTGATAGAAGCATGCGGCAAGCTTCCTTCATGCCATCAGGGGTGTTGGGGTTCGCCACAACATACCCCAGTGCCCAAAGGCACCGGCCAAAACAGTCCTCCGAGCCTTCCTCCTCCAGAAATAGGCGGCCGTAAGACATAAAGTTCCGATACTTTCCGTTTTCAGTTTGAGCGTTCATGAGAAAAGATAGGTATCTGTAAGCGAGATCGAGGTAGTCTTTTCTTGCATATACCGTGCAAAGTAGCATCGCCACGATCAGCGCCCTGGCATTGTCATCCGTGGTATACCCGTGAGTGGGATCGGGAACGCTGAATTTTGCGTGCTGGAACATTCCGGTATCGTCCGTCAGCCGAAAAATGTGGTCGCTATTGAAAGGTGGCGCTGAAATATTACCCATTATCAGCTCACCTTAGCCCCGGTGTCTTTGCTGTCACCAGTTAGTTTAAGAAATAGCTCGAAATATTCGGAGGCCACTGCGTTCCACAGCATATTTTGGCCCAGCTTCGCCGTCCTGCGCTCCATCTCACTTTTTTTGTCGGGGTTGTCCAACACGTGCTTGATACACTTTGCGATGGAATTGGCATCGCGGAATTCGGCCAGAAGACCCCGGCCTTCTCCTAATAGCTCCTGCGCGTATAAGTACGGAGTAGAGACCACTACCCTACCGGAACCGACGGCATAGGCGAGAGTGCCGCTAACCGCCTGGTCTTTTGATAGATACGGGGTGAGATAAATGTCGCAAAGCCGGAGGTAGTAGATGATTTCTTCCTTTGTAAGGTATTTATCAATGAAACGCACATGGTTTTCGATTCCCAGCCACCCGGTGATGGCAGCCAGTTTTTGCCGGTAGTTTTCCCCTTGCTCACTCTTGACGCCCGGATGTGTTTTCCCGAGAATCATATATAGCGTATTGGGGTGGTCTTTCACGACCTGCGCGATCGCTTCGATCCCGTATTCCAGTCCTTTCCCCGGACTGATAAGACCGAAGGTGGCAATAAGATTTAAATTGGCATAGCCGTGCTTCTTCTTTAATTTATCCCTTGACTCAAGCAGGCGGAACGGCACGCCGTGATGGATGACCTCGATCTTTCCGCCATCAATTCCGTAGACATTATGGAGGATTTTCACGGTGTTTCTGGCCATGGTGACAACCTTGACACTAGCTGCACCCAATGAAGTTAGAACCTGTTTTTGCTTAAAGGAGGGATTGGGCAACACCGTATGAAGGGTGGTAATGAACGGAACCCGAAGGTTCTTAATCAGTTCCAGAATGTAGTCGCCGCAGAATCCGCCGAAAATGCCGTATTCGTGTTCGATTACCAACAGGTCTATTTCGGACTCATTGATTTTTTTCGCAAGGTCCAGGTAGCTCCATTTGTCATACTGGGACAACACCGTCATTACCCTCGGGTCGTTATAATAGTCCCCGTTACTGACGGCAATGACTTTTGTCTTGATCAGATCGTCAAAAGCGTCCAATGCCTGTACCAGGTCCTGCGTAAAGGTAGCCAGTCCGCACTCTCTCGGAGGATAAGTGCTCAGAAAGGCTACGTTGCGGATACGATTGGCGGTACCCATCCAAACAATGCCTCCTTCTGTTTTATTAAATTGCTATTGGTTTTTCAGTATTCACAACATGTATCGCTAATTAGATTGTCGTAAACGCGGCAGTTATTTCCCGCAACTGAATTTATCACCTTAAGGTTTTGCCCAACCTTCACCCCATCCAGCAGGACACTGTCAATAACCATGCTTGCATAACCCACATAAGCGCTGCAACCTAAAACCGCATGAGGTCCTATTACAGCCTTGTCGTCGACGATGGCTTTGTCGCCAATGTACACCGGCTCGACAACAGTAGCCTCGGGGCTAACGGTCGCGGTAGGGCTTATATAACTCCCGCTGTGTCCGGCGACAGCCCTGCACTTGCCGTCCAGTATATCCCGGTGGGCAAGAAGGTATTTGTCCGTTGTGCCTATATCCAACCAGTAACCTTCATACCGGTAAGCGACTAATTTGTGGTCTTGGGATAGTAAAGTCGGAAAGGTTTCCCGCTCAACCGATACGGTCAGGCCGGCCGGAATTTCCCGCAGGACCGCGGGCTCAAAGGCATAAACGCCGGCGTTAATCCAGTTTGAGCTCGTCTCGCTAGGCGGCGGCTTTTCCTTGAAAGAACGGATTCTGTAATCGGCATCATATTCAATCACCCCGTATTGTGACGGGTTATTTACCTGCTTCGCGGCAATCGTTGCAGCCGCATTGTGCTTTTTATGATGTTTTAGCATGGCTTGTACATCGATTTCGCTCAGTATGTCGGCGTTGAAAATAAGGAAAGTACCATCAAAATGTTTTTCGGCATTTTTGATGGCACCCCCAGTTCCCAGCGGCGTATTTTCATTCACATAGCGGATCGCGACACCTAGATCCGAACCGTCTCCCAACGCGAGTTCTATATCTTTTGCGCGATAACCCGTAGTTACAACAACCTCATCAATCCCGCTTAGAGCAAGATAACTGATTAGCCGCCTCAGGTGGGGTTGCCCCAAAATTGGTACCATCGGTTTAGGAATATGGTCTGTGAGGGGCCTTAGGCGCGTCCCCAGCCCTCCAGCCAGTAAAAGTGCTTTCAACTTAAAATCCCTCCTTGCAACGATGCCTCGAAAGCTTTATCCAGTTAAAAGCCTTCGGCATCAAATTCAGGACAGCTCTTTATATATTCGAGCAAGTCGCTCAGTGACGCTGTTGCCAACGCAACGCACGTATCGGCGCCTCCGTAGTACATCTTTACAGTGCCATCATCGTCCAGCACCCACCCGCACGGAAAGACCACATCGTCAACATCTCCCTCGCGCTCATAAGGTGCCGACGGACCAAAGACCCACTCGTCGCTTCGTCTCAGGACACGGGATGGATTTTCCATATCCAGCAGCGCTAAGCCCAGCCTGTAAATTGCACCAGCCGCCGTTTGCCGCACCCCGTGGTAAAGCATCAGCCAACCCTCCGAAGTCTTGAGCGGTTGAGCTGATAGGCCAATTTTTTGAGAATCCCACCAACCTCCGTTTCGGGCTTTCAAAAGAATATGATGATCGCCCCAATACTTTAGGTCGGGAGAACAAGAAACCCAGATATGGCCAATGGCGCCATAATGTCCAGGAATGGGCCGGTGAATCAAATACCATTTGCCGTTGAAACGGCGGGGAAAAAGCGCCGCGTCTTTGTCGTCTGGCGGCACAATAGGCCCTAAGCGCTCAAAGTGCGTAAAGTCCTCCGTCAACACAAGCGAAACCAGCGGACCGCCCGTGGAATACGCCGTATAGGCTACCGACCATTTTTTTAGCTCTTCCAGCCAGGTAATTCTAGGGTCCTCAATCCCCCAAATTTCTTCCGGATGATTTGCTGGGTCCGGCTCCAATGTGGGTATGCTGTCTATTTGCCAGTTGTCGATCCCATTTTCGCTAACAGCCTTTGTAAAGTGGGAAAAGCCTCGTCTATCTTCCACCCGCACAAGAAGCAACGTCTTTCCATTATACTTGGTTGCCGCCGGATTAAACACGGTGTTCGCAGCATATGGCCAGTCTTTTATCGTCAAAATAGGATTTTGGGGATAGCGCCTAAACAATTCCCTATAATTATTACCGTTGCAATCACTACTAGCGCATTGCAGTCTTGATTGAAAATGCGTCACCAATAAAAAACCCCTTCCAATTTTAAATGCAAATGGATCACACAAAAAATCAGTGGA
>CAYUNV010000067.1:0-793 GCA_964446265.1 uncultured Negativicutes bacterium
TGTGGTATTGGATTCATTTGGCATATACTTATTTTTCATTAATTTACGGTAACCTTTTGCTGATGCAAATATACCGCAGAGTGGCTGCTTCCTACAAGTTGCAGGTTGCCTGCATGATGGCTGGGTCCATGCTTCCGTTGGTTGGCAATTTTATTTATTTGGCAGGGTATAGCCCCTGGGGGATTGATTTAAGTCCGTTTATGATTGCCTTTTCAAGCCCTTTATATGCTTGGGGGTTGTTTCAATTCCGGCTCTTTGATTTGGTTCCAATCGCTAGGGATAAAGTGTTTGAAGGTATCCGCGAAGGAGTCATTGTACTCGACGAGCAGAACCGGCTTGCCGATTTTAATCCGGCGGCCCAGCTCGTTTTTCCGCAGTTAACCGCATCTGTTATTGGCAAATCGCTCGATGAAATTATTTCTCATCCGGAGTTTGTACCGCAAATTTTGCAAAATACTTTAGAGTTTGAAATTAAGATCGTAAATGGGGCAGGTTCAAGGTACTTTCATTCGCAAGTTTCGCCCGTTACAAACCGGCGGGGAATTGTAATGGGGAAAACCATTGTTTTGTGGGATATAACGGAGCGAATTCTTCTGCTGGAAAAACTACATTCTTTGGCGATGATTGATGAAACCACACAGATTTATAATCGCAGAAAGTTTACCCAAGCAAGCCGTAAAGAAATTAGACAAGCTCAAGCATTGAAAAAATCAATTGCGATCATCTTTTTCGATATAGATTTTTTTAAAAAGATTAATGACAACTATGGCCATGCTATAGGTGATTTGATACT
>CAYUNV010000067.1:803-14167 GCA_964446265.1 uncultured Negativicutes bacterium
TGTTTGGTCAATTCTACGGATGAGGAAGCATATGATATTGCTGAACGATTGCGGTTAGTGATTGCTGATATTTCCATTCGCGTAGAAGACCGGCACCTTTCTGTCACTGCCAGCTTTGGTGTTACGACACCAACGGACACGGACAAGGCTGATTTAGACCAGTTGTTAAAAGAAGCCGATACGGCTCTTTATGCTGCTAAACAAGCCGGCAGGAATTGCGTAGTCCTCTATCAACAGCAGCAGCAAGTTAATGCCATATAATTATTATAATTATTGCTAAGTTGTAGAAAAAATTTAAAATATGGCTGCTTTTCAAGAATAATCGACAAATGCGGCCGTTTTTGCTATTATTATTTTTGAATAAAAGTAAAATTGCTTCGAAAAATAAAATAGTTTAAAACAGGAGATTTATGGAATGAAAATTGCTACTCCCTATTATCTTATTGATGAGAAAAAGCTTTTGCGTAATATGCAGATTATTCAGCGGGTGCGTCAGCTTTCCGGAGCGAAGTCAGTACTTGCGTTAAAATGTTTCTCAACCTGGTGTGTCTTTGATTTAATGAAACAATATATGGATGGAACAACTTCCAGTTCCCTTTTCGAAGCCCGTTTGGGTTTCGAAAAATTCGGCAAGGAGACCCATGCTTACTGTGTCGGTTATTCGCAAGAAGATGTCTTCGCAGTAGCTCAATTTGCCGATAAGATCATTTTTAATTCTGTTTCCCAACTGGATCGCTATTATGATATCGCTAAGTCGGCAAAAGTCGGCTTGCGTGTTAATCCGCAAATCAGTTATTCCCATTTTGATCTGGCTGATCCAGCCCGCAAGAACTCACGGTTGGGAGTGACCGATAAGGATGCGCTGCGAGCGCAAATCCCCCGGCTCAGCGGGCTGATGTTCCATTATAACTGTGAGAATGAGGATATTGCCGCGGTTTCCCAGCAGTTGGACGTGATTGCTGATAATTATGGCGATATGATTAAACAATTGGATTGGATCAGTCTCGGCGGCGGCTATTATTTTACCAAAGAAGGCTTTCCGGTCGAACAGTTCAGTAAAAAATTAGCAGAATTTGCTAATGCGTTTGATGTACAAATCTATTTGGAGCCCGGGGAAAGTGCGATTACCGGCTGTGCCGAATTAGTGACCAGTGTGGTTGATTTGGTCCATAACGAGATGGACATTGCGATTGTTGATGCTTCCGTCGAAGCGCATATGCTGGATCTGCTGATTTATCGCCTTTCGGCTAAAATGGAAAATAGCGAGAACGGACCCTATCCGTATATGGTTGCCGGACGATCTTGTTTGGCAGGCGATGTGTTTGGAACCTTTCAATTTAATGAAAGATTGGAAGTCGGCAGCGAAATTCGTTTTGCCGATGCTGCCGGTTATACGATGGTGAAGAAAAATTGGTTTAACGGGCTGCAAATGCCGTCTATCGTTGTTCGCAGGCTGGATGGTACCGTAGACGTTATCCGCCAGTTTGATTTCTCAGATTTTTTGAATAACTTATCATAGCGCAAAGCCAACTAAAAGGAGGAAAAAAATGAAAAAATATGTGTTGATTCTCGGGGCCGGAGGAGTGGCTCACGTCGTTGCGCACAAATGTGCGATGAACAATGATGTATTAGGTGATATCTGCATCGCGTCACGAACGCAAAAAAAATGTGACGCAATTATTGAGAGCGTGGTGCGGAAAAATCATTTGAAAGATTCTTCGAAGAAATTGTATTCGCGCCAAGTGAATGCTTTAGATATTCCGGCTGTTGTCCAGTTAATCAAGGATACGCAGTCAGAAATTGTAATCAATGTCGGACAATCCTATATCAATATGTCAGTACTGGAAGCCTGTATCGAAGCCGGAGCCGTGTATATGGATACGGCAATCCACGAAGATCCGGATAAGGTATGTGAAAATCCACCTTGGTATGCCAACTATGAGTGGAAACGCAAAGACCGCTGCGCGGAAAACGGCGTGACTGCTATTTTGGGGATTGGCTTTGATCCCGGGGTGGTAAATGCCTGGTGTGCGCTGGCTCAGAAGAAATATTTTGATACGATTGACACGATTGATATTCTGGATGTAAATGCCGGCAGTCATGGCAAATATTTTGCTACCAATTTCGATCCGGAAATTAATTTCCGGGAATTTAAAAAGGTTTGGACTTGGATTAACCGCAAGTGGGTATTGCAAAAAGTTCATTCGATCCGAGTGGATTATGATTTTCCAGTAGTGGGGACACAGCCGGTTTACTTAACCGGACATGACGAATTGCACTCGCTTTCGAAAAATATTGATGCAAATTCGATCCGGTTCTGGATGGGTTTTGGCGATCATTATTTGAATGTGTTCTCCGTTTTGTCCAATTTGGGGCTTCTCTCGGAAAAACCGGTTAAAGTTGCTGACGGGGTAGAAATTGCCCCGCTCAAGGTTCTAAAAGCATTATTACCGGATCCGTCTTCACTGGCGCCGGGTTACACCGGGAAAACCTGTATCGGCAATTTTATCCGCGGGACTAAGGGTAACCGGGAGAAAGAAATTTTTATTTATAATATTTGCGACCATGCCGAGTGCTATAAGGAAGTGGAAGCCCAGGCGATTAGCTATACTGCTGGTGTTCCGCCGGTGGCTGCCGCCATTTTGGTTGCCCGCGGCGATTGGGATGTGAAAAAAATGGTGAATGTAGAGGAATTGGATCCGCTGCCATTTATTGCTTTATTGGATACGATGGGCTTACCGACAGAAGTGCTTGAAGCGCCTGTACGATTTGACGTTCCAGTTATCGAAGCATTGGAAACCGTTTAAGAAAGAATTAGAAACAGACAAAATCCTGCAAGTTTTTACGGGCTTGCAGGATTTTATTTGTTTTCATAGGAATATATACTGAAACCGGATTAAGGCTTTATTGTTCTGCTTCTGCTACAGTCGTGTCAGGAAAGATACCTGTATTACAAGATGACAAACGAACTGCGGGAAGAGAGGACGCGGACGAATATGCATATCATAAAAAAGTTTAAGCAAGTTTTCAAAAAACAACCGGAACAAGTACCTATTCCGGCTGAAGACAATTTATCTGCGATGTTGCCGGAAGCTCCTGTGGCAGAATGTCCGGAAAGAGAGATCAACCATTGGTTAAAAAAAGAAATTTCGCTAAGCAAGCAGGATAAACAGCCGAATGGTTTGTTGCGCTTTATTCGGTATATATCAGTAGAGGTGGAAGAAAATAATTTAATACGAATAAGGGTAATGAGCCGTTTTTATATCCCGTTATACGTTGAAGCCCAAATAATGGATTTTTGGCATGACCATAAAACCTCTACCATGGTGTTGCGGTTAAAGTCAGTTCATGTGTCCGAAGTCACTTTGCTGCCACAGTTTCTTTCTCAGCGGCTTATGTATATTGTCATGAGTTTGATTGGTTTCTTCTTTAATCCGATTTTAGTGCGTGAGGGGATGTTATTGCGCATTTACAGCGATTCCATGATCCTCGATATGCATGAGTACCTGCAGTTCTGTTCCTATCCTCCGATTGCCCAATACTTACGCAATCAAGATGGCCAACTGCAGTACAATTTTTTTGTGATTGATGCGAAGACCAGCCAGGGTATTTTAAAGTTGGATATCCATGCGGTTTCTCCCGAGGGACGGGAGAAAATTAGAAAGAGTACGACTTCAACGGTTGCCGACGAAAAATCCCACGTTTTTGATTTCACGGATGTTTGGCAGTTATCGCTGGTTGCGCTTCTTGTCTCTGTTTCGTTTGTCCTAATCCGGCCGTATTTGGTGTTTAATTATGAAAAAGTATCCTTATCATGGTCGTTCTTTTCTACTTTGGTTATTTTTATAGCCAGTTTGATGATTATGAATATCGGCCGCTGGCTGTACCAGTTGCGGTTAAAGTTAAAAAAAGAGCATCAGAGCACGGAATTTCAGGCCGCGGAGGTCCAGTACCAGATCGGGAGGCTCAAGCGGGATATTTGGCTTGAGATGAATAGGATAAAAAAAGAACATTCACCGGCCGATGATGTGGAAAAACAATTGTTTAACGCCAGCTTGTACCGTAGAAAAGCACAGTACCGTCAAAAAAAATTGGATCTTTTGCATCGGGAAATAAAACTAAAATACGGACTTGCGTATTTGGTGACCGTGGTCAGCGAATTTATTGCCTATAAGATATATGGCGTCCCGTAGGGGTTTCCGACTGTTGAAAAGGGTCAATCTGCGGCGCACCCGCTCTTGTTTTTACTAGTGGAACCAGATGTGTTTCAGGAGGACTTTTAATAATGCCGTTACCGGTACCGCTAGGATCAAACCGGCTACCCCGAATAACTGGCCGCCGACTAACAAACTGATGATGATAATGGCGGGATGCAGGGCGATTGTATGGCCCATTACTTTGGGGACGACAATGTTGTTTTCCACTTGATGAATGATGATAAAAAACAGCAGTACTTTGAGGGACAAGGCAGGCGAAATTAAATACGCCAGTAAGATTGCCGGTACGGCACCGATAATCGGGCCGATGATCGGGATTGATTCCGTCAGTGTTGCCAACAGGCCTAAGACGAGCGGGTATCCTACGTTTAAAAAGTACATTCCGCAGAAAACCATCGCGCCGATGACGATGCTGACAATGAATTGCCCCCGGATATAACCGCTGATGACATGGGCCATTTCATCAATCACCGCGGCGACTTTATCCCGGTTTTTAGCTTTGAAGATTGTCAGGAAGGATCCCCGTAACAATTGCCAGTCTTTTAAGAAATAATAAGTTAATATCGGTACGACGACCAACTCAATCGTGCGGGTTGCGAAGGTTATGATCGAACTGGCTGCTCCACTGGCTATTTTCGGCAATATCGCGGCGATATTCGCTGTGATTTGTTCAATCATGGCGGCAATTCGTGCAGGAACGGTTACTTCGTTCATAATGCTGCCGAAACTGGATATTACTTTATCGAATTTATCCATTAACGCCGGCAAGTCGAGAACAAACTTATTGAATTCATGGATAAACGGCAATACTACGAAAGTGATTGCTATTCCCAGCGATAATATGAAACATAAAAAGGCTAATAAAATGGCTGTAACTTTTGTGATACGCCAATTCATCGATGGAAACCGCAGTCGGCAAAAATAATTCACCAAGGGATTCAGGATGAAAGTTAGCACAATGGCCGTAATGACAGGCAATAAAACAGAGGTAACCTGGCTGGCTACATATAGCGACAGCAAGACAATTCCAATTCTCATCCAGTTATCAAATAATCTCGACATTGTAGGTCTCCTACTCTTAGTAATTTTTATTATAAAATCAGAGGATAGTGCATATTTCTTTCTATGATAGAGGCTTCGGCAGGGCAGCGTCAATACCCTGCCAAACTATGGAATGAAAAGAGATATGTTAAAACGGGATAAGGGTGGTTGTTCATGACAAAAGAAGCGCAACAGGAAGAAAAAAAACGGTTACGGCGTCTTATGCTGGAAAAGCGGCGCAGCCTTACTCCTGTGGAAATTACAGTGAAAAGCCAAAAAATTGCGGATTATTTTTTGGTCTGGCCAGGCTATCAGCAAAGTCAAACGATCATGCTTTACCTGGCTATGCCGGATGAGGCGCAGACGGATCTTTTGCTTTCTGATGCTTTGCAGCAGGGGAAACGGGTATGTGTGCCGTTGCTGGGAGAAAAATACGGGGAAATGGCTGCTGCTGAAATTACCACCGTAGACGACTTGATTGTTGGCAAATTTGGGTTGAAAGCGCCGGACCCGAATAAGGCAAAAATTATTGCTCCGTCGGAAATTGATCTCGTAGTTGTACCGGCGGTCGTGTTTGACCGGCAGGGCAACCGTATTGGTATGGGCGCCGGTTATTATGACCGGTTTTTAGCAAAGGTCCGGCCTGACAGTCGATTGCTTGGTTTAGCGTGGGCTTGTCAAGTGGTTGACAGCGTTCCCAGTGAAGAACATGATAGACAAGTTCAGCAATTGCTGACCGAGGACGGCTTTTTTGTTTGCGGAAACGTAAAATAACTCGCACGAGAAGGATGTAGCTGGCTGGGCTAGAATATGAATTATGGAAATTTAAAAAACAGGAGGTTGTTTATTTATGATAAAACGGAGTTCGGAGTTGAAAACGGATGTGGTTTCGCAGCGGTTTGGCGGAAAAGGGGATATGCACATTACAAAACTATTAGATGATCCGCAACTACAGGGTAAGGGAAGATTGTTCAGCTTTAGTAAGTTGGCGCCTGGATGTTCTTTGGGACTGCACCAGCATAAAGGAGATATTGAAGCATACTACATTATCCGTGGGGAAGCACTGGTCGACGATAACGGTACTCCAGTGAAAATCTCCGCAGGTGATGTCGTCTATACCGGTGATGGCGAAAGCCACTCCATCGAAAATATTGGCACTACTGATTTGGAGTTTATCGCTTTGATTCTTTATGTGTAACCCTTAGTCTCCGTGTAATGATTGTAGATTGTTCACTTAAAATCCGTAAGAAGACGCCTTTGCTAAGAAGGACTTCTTACGGGTTTTCTCATACTTAAGAAAATACCAATTCTTTGAAATTAATTTAATGAATTAATGAATTTCAAAGAATGTTATTTTATAATAAATCAATGTGTGTCTTACCAGGTAAAATTTCAAGTTAAGAAGGTGTTGAAATGCTATTATTGTTGATTGAAGATGAGCAGCGCTTGTCGGAGCCTTTATCTCATATTTTGAAAACCAAAGGGTACGTGGTAGAAATTGCGGCGGATGGCGAAAGAGGATTGGATATGGCTGCGACCGGCGTTTATGATATCATCATTCTCGATCGTATGCTGCCGAAACGGGATGGGATTTCGCTGGTGAAAGAATTCCGGGCAATGGGCTTCGATACTCCGGTTCTTATCCTAACCGCGAAAGATACTCCTGCAGACCGGGTGGAAGGGCTGGATTCAGGAGCGGATGATTATCTGATCAAACCGTTTTCCACCGACGAACTGTTGGCGCGGCTGCGTTCCTTAACCCGCCGGCGTGGGAAAGAACTGACAGAGGAAAAATTGACGGCGGCCGGTTGGGTCCTCGATCCTTTACGGGGCGAAGTCACTGTTGATGAGAAGGTGATCAAATTGACAATGAAGGAAACCTTATTATTGGAATTGTTGATGCGTAATTTTGGCTTGGTTGTCAAAAAAGACCGTATCTTGGAAAAAGTTTGGGGTTATTATGCGGATATTGATTCGGCGAATGTAGATTTGTACATTCATTATTTGCGTAAAAAATTAAACACGGATCTAATCAAGACAATTCGCGGAGTGGGTTATTCGTTGGCCGGTAATGATGAGGCTGTTTAAACGGCGGCCGAAGAATAAATTGCAGGAAATAACGAGTTGAAAACAAGAGAGGGTAGCTTATGCAGATGATTTGGCGCAAGCATAAATACTTTTTGATTTGTATTGTGCTGTTGGCATTGGCCGCCGCCGGCGGAGTTGCCTACTATAATAAGAGCACCGCTCCTGTTGCGACGGAAACGGTGGTGCCGGCAGAACGCGGTGATATGAAGTCGGTGGTTTCTTCTACGGGAACGGTCAAAGCGGTCAATTCAGTTACCGTCAGTTCCAGGGTAACCGGTTTAATTACTGAAGTACGGGTAAAAGAAAATGACCTTGTGAAGGCTGGAGACGTGTTACTGGTGCTGGACGATACGGCAATCCAGGCGCAAGTGGCGCAATACGCGGCGTCTATGGAAAATTTTGCTGCTGTTTATGAACGCAGCAAAAAGATGGCGTCTATCGGCGGCGAATCGATCCAGCAGTTGGAAGCAGACCGGACGAATTACCTGACGGCAAAAGCCGCTTATGACAATAATGTATCGCAACTGGGATTTTATAAAATTACTTCACCGGTGAATGGGATTGTCATCGGAACGCCTACACCGGCCGGGCAGACGATTGTCCAAGGGATTTCTGAAGCACAGGCGTTGTTAACCATCGCCGACATGTCGCGCATGCAGATTAAAACATTGGTCGATGAAACCGATATCGGGAAAATAAAGCCGGGGCAGGTTGTTACTTTTACCGTAGATGCCTATCAGGATAAAACTTTCACTGGCAAAGTAACGAGCATTTCCAAAAGCGCGACCACTTCTTCCAATGTAGTGTATTATCCAGTATATGTTGCCGTTGACGCGCCGGAAGACTTACTCTATCCGACTATGACGGCGCGGGTGACGATCGTTACCGGTGAACGGAAAAATGCCTTAAAGGTTCCATTGGCTGCGATTAATGACGATAACGGGCAAAAATATGTACAGACAATGGTAAATGGGAAAGCGCAGCATACGGCGGTTGAAATTGGCCTAAAAGACGATGATAATGTGGAAATTATCTCTGGCCTGCAAGACGGGGAGCAGGTTGTCATTCCAATTGCCAAAGCTACTACGACTACGACGAAACAAAACCAAGGAGGCCCGCCGCCAATTTGAGGCAGGAATGGGCAGCAAGAGGGGGCGGGCGTGTGTTCTGGGAAAGTGTCCTAATTGCTTTTGAAGGCTTAAAAGCGAATAAGCTGCGTTCGCTCCTGACGATGTTGGGCATTATCATCGGCGTTGGCGCCGTTGTTGCAATGGTTTCACTCGGACTCGGTGTGCAGCAAAAAGTGCAGAATTCGATCGCTAGTTTAGGCAGCAATTTATTGATTGTCTCTCCCGGCGCATCGATGGCACCGGGTACGATCCGTTCCGAAGCGGGGTCGAACATTACCTTGTCCAATCAGGATGCCAAAGCAATTGCCAAAGATCTTTCCGGGGTGAAGTACGTCGCTCCGACAGTTGCCTCCAGTTATCAACTGGTTTATGGCAATAAGAATTGGAAGACGAAGGTACAGGGAGTTACGCAGGATTTTTTGACCATCCGGGATTTCAAAATTGCTTCCGGTAAATTTTTCAGCACGAGCGATGAAGATTCCCGGGCCCGGGTTGCCGTGCTTGGACAAACGGTGGTCACGAATTTGTTCGGCAATATTAATCCGGTGGGGCAGACCATTCGTATCGGCACGGCGCCGTTTCGTGTGGTTGGAGTATTGGGGAGTAAAGGGCAATCCACCATG
Source organism: uncultured Negativicutes bacterium (assembly GCA_964446265.1). Taxonomy (GTDB): domain Bacteria; phylum Bacillota; class Negativicutes; order CTSoil-072; family CTSoil-072; genus CTSoil-072. Next base: position 9,903 of record CAYUNV010000067.1, read on the forward strand.
GGGCAGGATCAGGATGATGTAGTACTCGTTCCGTTAGCGACCGCACAGGAACGTCTTCTGGGCATCACCTACCTGAATTCAATCAGTATCCAGGCACAAAACGATCAGGTGATCGATAAGCTCCAACAAGATATCATTACGTTATTGCGTGCGCGGCATCATTTGGCGGCCAAAGCGGAAAATGATTTTACCGTCAGCAATTTAACAGCCATCATGAGTACCATGAAAGAAACAACCGGGACAATAACCTTGTTTTTAGGCAGCGTTGCGGCAATTTCGCTGATTGTAGGCGGAATCGGTATTATGAATATTATGCTGGTTTCAGTTACGGAACGGACCCGGGAAATTGGCATCAGAAAAGCTTTGGGGGCGAATTACCGCAGTATTTTGCTGCAATTTCTGATCGAAGCGGTGGTAATCAGCGTTACCGGGGGATTGCTCGGCATTTTATTCGGCGTTGCGGGGGCAAAAGCGATTTCTTCGCTGGCCGGCTGGAACACGGTGATTTCCTCCTTGGCGGTATTTTCTGCCTTCAGTGTTTCGGTGATGATTGGCTTGTTTTTTGGCATTTACCCGGCCCGAAAAGCAGCGCTGCTTGATCCGATTGAGGCGCTGCGGTATGAATAGACGGTCAAGGGGACGGTTCTGGTGACCGGGCATTGCCTGGTCACCAGAACCGTCCCCTTGACCGTCCCGTCCCCTGTCTTCGCCGTTTCTTTGCAGGGATTTTTTTCGTTTATGGCTAAAGTAATAAATGTGGCGTAGTTACCAGCGGATTTCGTAATCCGGGGCGCAATCCAAACACAATTTTTTCCCGTTATGAACGCGGATTTTTGGTTCTGCCGCGCCTTCACCGCATTTTTCGCAAATGATAGTGTTGAATTTTTGCGCGTATTCCGGCACGGTGAATTTTGGTTTGCCGATGGTAAATACTTGATCTTTGGGCGCTTCCAATATATATTTCTGTCGTTCTTCCCGGCTCATCGTCTCCGGGAGATGATTTAACATCAGGCGGACTGTTTTGCCGGTTTTCCGGTTAAAAAACGAAAAAGCCATTTTTCCGCTATCTTTATGCAGCAAATTTCCTTTGCCGGCGGTGCAGCCGGTGATCACTTGTACGGCATCGACTCCGCAGGCATCGTTTTCGCTCACGCAAACAACTTCCTCATCGGTCGAAAACGTCAAATGCAGTTCGTTTTTGGCTATTTCGCAGGCCCGGAATCCTATCGCCAAGCCTGGACATTCATGTCCATGAAATTCCACGCACCGGGTCCATACTGCTTTGTCCATCCTTGCAACCCCTTTCGCCTTAGGTGATTTGGAAGTTTGTTGATTTTGCAACAACCTCTTTAAACGGAATAACATTAAATTCCATATGCCGCAATAAAGAGAAAGTTTTTTCCCGGATTGAATCTAGCAGGAAAGGAAGTGAGTTGCAGTGGATAGCCATTTTGATCCGCATGCCATACAGGGCCTTTCGTCGCAAGAGGCGGAACTGCGTTTTTTAAAAGAGGGCCCAAATGAATTGCCCAGTGAAAAAAAACGCAGTTTTTGGCAAATTATGCTCGAAGTGATACGGGAACCGATGTTTTTGATGTTGATCGGCGGAGGGATCATTTATCTTCTGTTGGGGGACATCGAAGAAGCGATCCTCCTGCTGGGATTTGTCTTTTTAGTCATGGGGATTACCTTGAACGAGGAACGAAAAGCGGAACGGGCGTTAGAGGCCTTGCGTGATCTGTCCAGCCCGCGGGCTGTAGTGATTCGGGACGGACAAAACAAGCGGATTGCCGGCCGGGAAGTCGTTTGTGGCGATATTGTTTTTATCGCTGAAGGCGATCGGGTTCCGGCTGACGCGTATTTGTTGGGCGGCATGAATTTATTGGTGGACGAGAGCTTGTTAACCGGTGAGGCCGTACCCGTTCGCAAAAGGGTTGCCAAGGTTATCAAGGAGATGGGCCAGCCTGGCGGTGAAGATACGCCGTTTTTGTATTCGGGAACGGTAGTTGTGCAAGGCCAGGGTTTTGCGGAAGTTCTTTCCACCGGGGAAAAAACCGAAATGGGGAAAATTGGCCGGTCGCTGCAAGTATTGCAACTGGAGGATACGTTATTGCATAAAGAAGTACGGCGGTTGGTTTTTTGCTTGAGCATTATCGGCGGATTGTGTTGCTTCATTATGATTGCCGTCTTTGGTTTTGTGCGAGGGGAATGGCTGCAGGGAATATTAGCGGGCATTACTTTGGCAATGGCTACGCTGCCGGAAGAATTTCCTGTTGTCCTGACTGTTTTCTTAGCCTTAGGCGCCTGGCGGATGTCAAAGAAGAGAGTGCTTACCCGGCGGGTTGCCGCAATTGAAACACTGGGAGCGGCTACCGTACTTTGCGTGGATAAAACAGGAACGTTGACGGAAAACCAGATGGCCGTAAAAATGATTTTTGCCAACCAGCAGATGTACGATATTGGACCGGACTATGAGGAACTGCCGGAAGCTTTGCATGAGATTGTCGAGTACAGTATTTTGGCCAGCCAGCGGGAGCCTTTCGATCCGATGGAAAAGGCGTTTAAGCAACTGGGGGAACAATATCTGCAGCGGACGGAACATTTGCATGCGGACTGGCTGATGGAACAGGAATATCCTTTATTGCCGGACCTGTTGGCTATTTCGCATGTCTGGAAAGCGCCCAATGGGGAAAAATACATTGTTGCCTGCAAAGGATCACCGGAAGCAATCATGGACCTCTGCCATTTTTGTGATCTTGACCGGCAAAGTTTATTACCGCAAATTGAAACAATGGCCAATGCCGGCATGCGCGTATTGGGAGTCGCGAAAGCGGAGTTTTTAAGCCCGGTACTGCCGGGAGGCCAGCATGATTTTGTATTCGATTTTTTGGGCCTTGTTGGCCTTTCCGATCCGCTGCGGGCCAGTGTGCCGGATGCCATTCGGGAGTGCTGTGCGGCCGGAATTCGGGTTGTGATGATAACCGGCGATTATGCCGGCACGGCAGAGAGTATCGGACGGGGTATTGGATTGACTCAGGCCGGCAAGACCATGACCGGTTCGGAGCTTGCCGCGCTGAGCGATCGGCAATTGCAGGAAGTGATTTGTGACATCAGTATTTTTGCCCGGGTAGTTCCTGAACAAAAACTGCGGATTGTTAACGCCTTAAAAGCAAATGGCGAAATTGTCGCCATGACCGGTGACGGAGTGAATGATGCTCCTGCGTTAAAATCGGCCCATATCGGCATTGCTATGGGGGGGCGCGGCACCGATGTGGCCAGGGAAGCGGCTTCTCTGGTTTTGCTGGATGATGATTTTTCTTCCATCGTGCAGTCGGTAGCGATGGGACGCAGGATCTTTGACAATATTAAAAAATCCATGATTTACATACTGGCTATTCATGTGCCAATTGCCGGCATCTCTCTGGTTCCCTTGTTTTTTAATTGGCCGTTGATCTTGTTTCCGGCCCATGTTGTGCTGTTGGAAATGATTATTGATCCGGCGTGCGCTCTTGTTTTTGAAGCGGAAAAACCGGAGGCGGACAGCATGAACCGGCCTCCGCGCCAGGTTGCTGACAAATTAATTAACCGGGAAATGGTTATGGTCAGTGTGCTGCAAGGGATCAGTGTTTTCATCGTTATTCTTGCCGTGTTCGGTACAGCCATGTATTTGCAGCGGGATGAAAACGAGGCCAGGGCGTTAACGTTTGTCACTTTAATCGTCGGCAACTTGGGTTTGATTTTTGTAAACCGGTCTTGGTCTGAGACTATGGTGGGCGCTGTCCGCTCGCAAAATACTGTATTATGGTGGGTTACAGGCGGTGCCGTGTTATTTGTTGGCGCCGTTCTCTGTGTTCCGTTTTTGCGGAACTTATTTAAGTTTGCCGAACTGCACGCTGTCGATTTGCTGATTTGCGTTGCGGCGGGCATCCTAAGTATCGCCTGGTTTGAAATTTTTAAAATGGTTCGTTTGCGGCGCAAAAAAGAAACGGTGCAGGCGTAAAATAAACAGAAAAAACCAGTCGCTGCCAAGATCATTTCCGGATCCTTAAAAAATTTCCAGGCTGATAGGGCAGTGGTCGCTGCCGAAAATGTCCGAATGAATGACGGAATCTCTTATTGCCTCACGTAACCGGTCGGATACGAGAAAATAGTCGATCCGCCAACCGATATTTTTCTCCCGCGCTTTCATCATATAAGACCACCAAGTATAGGCATCCCGCTTGTCTGGGTATAGGTAACGGAAGGTGTCGGTGAAGCCGGATTGC
>CAYUNV010000068.1:0-2401 GCA_964446265.1 uncultured Negativicutes bacterium
CATAGGTCATCCCCATGCCGTTGTCGGAAATGGTCAATGTATGTGAATTTTCATCCGGGCAAATGAAAATTTCAAAGTCTTGCTGTCCTTCTAATAACTCTTGATTTGTCAACGATTCAAAGCGGATTTTATCGATCGCATCCGAGGCGTTAGAGATCAGTTCGCGGAGAAAAATTTCTTTGTGCGTATAGATCGAGTGGATCATTAAATCTAATAATTGCTTGGTTTCGGCTTGAAATTCACGGGTTACTTTGCTGGTTTCTTCTGGGGTCATATTGCATCCTCCTAGCTGTGTATTTGTTGTTAGCACTCGTTAACAACGAGTGCTAAAGAGCTATTTATATAATACCGATTTTGGCGCGGAAAATCAAATTAATTTTTTTCATCGGCATGATTATCGCGCGACAAGGATAGGCTGTGGGTGTATAATGATAGATAATTTCTTGCGGTCCTGATTTTGTCTGGATTGTCGTTGATAGGGATTTCGCACGAGGGGTGTCTAATATTGAAAAGGGGAATTTTTTATGATTGCCGTACTTAAAATCGTGGTTACGCTGGCGTTTGTTGTAATGCTGCTGCAAAAAAAAGTGAGTTTAGGAAACGCGTTATTTGTCGGCGCAGGTTTGTTGTTCATACTGTCTACGCCGCAGTTTTCAATATTGGAAATGGCAACAAAAAATCTATTGTTGACGCCGAGCACTTGGGAAATTTTATTGGCGCTTTACTTGGTGATGTGTTTGGAATTTCAACTTCGGACAAGCGGCACGATTGATAATTTAATGTCCGCTTCCCGTTCTCTGTTTAAAAGTGATAAAGTTTTATTGGCTCTTATGCCGGCTTTTTTGGGTTTTTTGCCGTCGATTGGCGGAGCTATTTTTTCTGCGCCGCTGGTTGAGAGGGCTGCAGTATCCTATCAGTTGTCCCCGGAGCGTAAAACGGCTATTAATTATTGGTTTCGTCATATCTGGGAATGTACGAACCCGATCATTCCCGCTTTATTGGTGGCCAGTGAAATTATGAGGGTGCCGGTAGGAAACTTGATCGGCCATATGCTTTGGGTGTCTGTAGTTTGTCTGCTGGTCGGCTGGTTTTATTATATTTTTCCTTTGCGCGCCGTGAAAAAAGGAGAAAAAGAGATTGACAGTTCACCTGACTGCCCGGTGAAGTACAAGTATTTTTTTCTGGCGTTAGGTCCGATTTTTGGCAATTTGTTATTGGTTGTTGGGCTCCATCTTAGTCCGGCTCTATCAATGCTTTTGGTGGTTGCGGCAATGGTTGTTGTATTGCGGCAAGCTTTTTCTTCGATCCTTGCCATGTTCAAACATGCTTTTGATAAAAAATTATTATGGGGCATTACGGCAATTTTATTCTTTCAATATATGCTGCAGCAAACCGGGACTATGGTCGAAGTTGCTTCTGTGCTGCAAAATTCCGGCATCCCGGTTTTACTTGTAATTGGCATGATTGGCTTTATCGCCGGTGTGCTTACCGGAGCTTCTCAAGGGTCCGTAGCGATTTCTTTTCCTTTTGCCGCAGCTATATCAACCGGTAATGTTACGGTTGCTGTTGTGGCCTATGTAGCCGGCTTTGCCGGGCAGATGATATCGCCGGCCCACATGTGTTTTCTGGTAACGGTGGATTATTTTAAAGCCGATTTTCTGAAATCGATGCGATCGGTTGTTACGATGGCCGCCTGTATCCTGCTTGCGTTATCGATACAGACGCTATTTCTATGATGAAAAAAATTCTTTGTAAGGCTGATTTATGAGGAGGAATGTACCATGGATTTACCTGCTTTGGAAAAGTATGCGCGGTTGATAGTAAAAACCGGAATTAACATTCAACAAAATCAAATATTGGTGATCACATCGCCGGTCGAATGCGCTTCTTTTGCCCGCCTGGTAGCGAAAACTGCGTACGAGGAAGGCGCGAAGGATGTGGTTATGAATTGGCGGGATGAATTGTTTTCCAAACTTCGTTTTCTGCATGCTCCGGAAGAGGTTTTTGAGACCTTTCCCCAGTGGGAAAAAGATTTTTACTTGTTTTATCTGCAGCAAGGTGCGGCATTTTTGACGATTGATGCCTCTGATCCTGAAATCCTCAAGGAAGTAAACCCGGAGCGGGTTGCGAAATCGCAACGGACCCGTAATTCTGCTTTGAAAGCGTTCCGGGAAGATTTGATGAGCAACAAGAACGCATGGAGTATTATTTCGATTCCAACCGGTGTATGGGCTGGTAAAGTGTTCCCGGAACTGCCGGAGGGTGCCGCGGTAGACAAACTATGGACAGCGATTTTACAGGCAGTTCGTGTCGATGCCGAGAATCCTGTTGCTGCCTGGGAAGATCATAAGAATGCGTTGAAACAACGGTTAGATTTTTTGAATTCTCATCGGTTCCACTT